>JAAAOB010000070.1 GCA_009909035.1 Bacteroidota bacterium | reverse complement strand
AAACTGAATGTTCCTGATCGGCCGGTGCTCGTTCCGCCGGCAGCATCCGCTATCATCACCGAAGCGCCCGGCAGCGGCTCACCTGTACGGCTATCCAAAACTTTGCCGGTAAAGGAGCCAAATGATGGTGTCTCAGCAGCTTTCTTTATAATCACCACAGTGCCGGAGGAGAGTGTCAGGTAGTCGAGGTTGTGCCTGCTCAAAACCGCCTGCAAGATATGGTTGACGGACTGGTTGCGAAACCGGCCGTAGGTGTCTGCTCCTTTCACAAGCAGTGGGTCATAAATAAGATCGATATTTGTCTCCCGGGCAATTTCGTCAAGCACCTGTGCCAGGCTCTCTCCTCTGAACTCGAAATCGTAGGAGTCAGACCCACCGTCCTGGGCAGATGCAGGTACAGCACTGAGCAGCAGAAACAGCAGGCAGATGAAACCATATGTTTTCTTTTGATACATCCGTTAATAGACTCTAAAACCGTTGGCTGTTCTGGCATACTTGAGTCCGGCTACAGTACAGATATCTTCCAGTAGCGATTCTGCACTGTCAATTTCTTTATAGTAACCGGTTAACGGTTTAGCCGCAACATCACCGTTTTCAAGCACAATTTCTACATCAAACCGCCGCTCAACGTCATGTAAGATTCGTTTCAGCGGTTCCTCGTAGAAAATAAACATCCGGTTGCGCCAGCCGGTGGCCTCCTCCAGATCTGCTTTTTGTGGATCGGCCGGGCGGATCCGGTCCGGATTCCAGACCGTTGTAAGCCCCTCGGAGAGTGAAACAGCGTTCTCTTCACGGCCATCCGCAAAAAAGTCTACGGATCCCTCCTCCACTGTAAGCCGGGTTTCACCCAGGAGATCGTTCGACCAGGATCGCACAACAAATCTTGTGCCTGTCACCTCTGCAACGGCCCCGTTTGCTTTTACAATAAAGGGAATAGAGCCGTTCTCCACATCAAACCACGCTTCGCCGTTCAGTGAAATTGTGCGATTTGTATATCCATAAAGCCTGCTGAACTGAATCGTTGACCCGCTGTTCAGTTCCACAATTGTTCCATCAGCCAGCTCTGCCCGGGTAATCTCTCCGAAAGGTGCTGATACATTCTGTGGTGCAAAAAACAGCACAGCCCCAAAAATAAGAAGCGCTACAGCTGCCACAAGATATTTACTGTACCGGTTCATCATCCTTGATATTTTCGCCGGACGACTCTCGAAGCCGAGGCGTATATGCAGTTCCTGCAAAGCTTCATCCGTATCGGAAGAGTCGGGCAGGTCAAACGACCGAAGTCTGTCTGCTGCACCGGCCGCCTCCCATACGCTTCGTAGGTTGGGGTCTGCGGGTACGCCCGTCTCTTTAAAACGATTCCTGGTATGGTTCTCTTTATCTGACATCTTATAACCTGCTGTCCTGTTTGTTAAACTGTTCATAACGCTCACGGAGTGTGGTGAGTGCATGGACAATATGATTGTTTACCGTTTTCGGTGATACCTTCATAACGTCAGCAATTTCGCTGTGATCAAGGCCCTCAAACCGGCTCAGCTCAAAGGCCTCTTTCTGCCTCTCCGGCAACTCAGCAATCCACTTCTGCATTTGATTCTGCAGTGTTTTACACTCGACATCCTCATCATGTACACCTTCCGGTTCCGATGCAGATGGTAGAGACGCCAGCTCGTGGCTCACATCTGTGGCTGACTGATCGCGGAGCAGGTTCAGCGCCCGGTTACGAACCATGGTGTAAAGAAAATTTTTCACTGACTTTTCCGGGTCCAGCTTCTTTCTCTTCCTCCACAGTGTTGCAAAACAGTCCTGTACAACATCTTTGGCAGCAGCTTCATCGTGAACATATCGCATCGCAAATCTTGTCAATAATGGATACAGAGCTCGAAATAGCTGGTCGAATGACGTTCTGTCCGACTGCCTAATCTTTTTTGCCCATCTGGCCAATGTCTGTTTTGAAGGTATGTTCATCTGCTGTCCTACTCTTTTATACACCCAAAGTTACTCAAGTACCTATCCTATTTTATTATTTTTTTGAATGAGCTCAGCCCCAATTGTTTCGGGCCGGGAGTTTTTCAGGGATCTCCCGTGTTGTAACCGCAACAATTTACCAAAACCCGTATTTATGGTGTACGCGTCTGACGTTTTTTGGTGATCCCGCTCACAGTGCGTGCCGCCCGCTGATCTAATCGTCAGTTCTATTTGTCAAGATTTGTAAAAGATCGCGTCGTACATCAGTAACCTGTTGATAGGTAACAGAATAGCGGGCAGACCATCATCCGCAATAACAGATTTGCCATGGAACACTCAGCCGGCCCCTGACGTTGAGTAGATGATTCAAGCATTTTTTCAGAATCTTTAACCCCAACAAAACTAATAAAACCGATGAAAACTTTTAAAACAGTAGTGCTTTTAATCGCGGCAACCGCCGTGCTTGCAATGGCACCTTTCGAAACAATTAGCACCGATCAGGATCGAAATCAAAATATTGTTGAACTCGCATCTGAAACGGAATCCCTATCAACCCTGGTTGCTGCAGTACAAGCCGCCGGATTGGTGGAGACCCTCCAGGGAGACGGTCCATTTACAGTATTTGCGCCTACGAATGAGGCATTCGATGCGCTTCCCGACGGCACGCTCGATACACTGTTAGATCCCGAGAACCAGGATATGCTTGTTGATATCTTAACCTATCATGTGGTTGCAGGTAAAGTAATGTCAGGTGACCTGAGCGACGGCATGAGCGCCGAAACAGTTCAGGGAAGCGATGTGACAATCTCAATCTCCGATGCCGGAGTAATGGTAGGTGAAGCTACTGTTGTTCAAGCTGACGTTGAAGCTACTAATGGCGTTGTACATGTTATTGATTCTGTTATTCTTCCACCCGAAGAGGAAGAATCAAGCTACTAAAATTCCGGCGTTAGACGTTGTGATTTAATTTCAGAGCCACACCCATACGGTGTGGCTTTTTTTTTGAACCCTGCCTCAGTTTTTAAAATCCCGGTTCACCATTCCTGCAATACGTTTTATCCCGTTATCACGCATTCGCTTTTCATCATTGAAATCAGGATATACATTCTCACCGGTTCCCGCTCGTCCACTGCCGTTTCATCTGCCGGCGTAATTCTCCCACTCAAACGGTTCATAGCATTGTTAAGCCGCTCTGAACGATTCTCCAAAACCGCTGGTTTTTGAGTATAAAGTTTAACATTAAACAATATGAAACACATGAAAAAAGCATTTACCCCGATTACCATCGGAACCCTGGAACTGAAGAATAGAATTATTGTGGCACCAATGACGCGAAATCGTGCCGATAACGACTATGATGCACCCACCGACCTGCACGCGGAATACTACAGTCAGCGGGCATCCGCCGGTTTAATTCTCTCGGAGGGGGCACCCGTTTCACCCACAGCCCGGGGTTATATTAACACTGCGGGCCTTTACAATGATCAACAGCTCAAAGGGTGGAAGCATGTGCTCAAAAAAGTCCACGCCAGCGGCGGACTTATGCAGGCTCAGTTATGGCATACCGGGCGTGTTTCGCATCCCTATTTCCATAATGGAGGCAAGTCTCCCGCACCCTCTGCCATCAAAGCAGAAGCCATGGCCTACACCCCGGATGGATTCCAGGAAACTCCTGAACCCAGGGCTCTGACTGTTGGTGAGATTGGCGAGATTGTAGATGATTTCAGAACTGCAGCCCGCAATGCTATTGATTCAGGGTTTGATGGTGTGCAGATACATGGTGCCAACGGGTATCTGGTCGAACAATTCCTACACGATACGTCAAATACCCGGAATGATAAATACGGTGGTTCTATTGAAAACAGAAGCCGGTTCCTGTTTGACATCATAGATGCCGTTACCGACGAGGTCGGATCAGCCCGCACCTCTCTCAGGCTTTCACCAAGCAACCTTTTCAACACGAAAAACGACTCAGAATCACAAAAGCTGTACGAAACAGTCATTAAGAGGCTGAATGACTACGACCTTGCCTATCTTGAACTTGTAGAAGCGATAGCGGACCTGGAGGGTCATCCGCATCTCGTACAAGATGTGATCGGGCATTACGGCCCCCTGTTTAACGGACCC
>JAAAOB010000135.1 GCA_009909035.1 Bacteroidota bacterium | reverse complement strand
AAAGTTACGGACGATATACTGGACTATACACGACCGTTGTTTATGGCGGAGTGAGTCAAAAACGCCAGGTGAAGCAACTGAAAAAAGGCGTGGATATTCTCACAGCCACTCCCGGTCGACTCCTTGACCTGATGAACCAGGGACATATCTCCCTTTCAGATGTTGAAGTGTTTGTATTAGACGAAGCAGACCGAATGCTCGATATGGGCTTTATTCACGATATTAAAAAAATCAGGAAAGCTCTGCCGAACAAACACCAGACGCTTTTCTTCTCGGCTACGCTGCCGAATTCGATATTAAAACTGGCAAACTCCCTCCTGCACAATCCTGCAAAAGTGGAGATCGAGCCGGAATCACCGACCGTAGATACCATTACGCAGGGGCTCTATTTCGTAGAGAAAGGCAATAAGAAAAATCTGTTGATCAATATTTTGAAGGATGCGGGAATTGAATCCGCACTGGTATTTACTCGCACAAAGCGGAACGCCAATAAAGTAGTTCAACTACTGAACAATAAGAATATTAATGCAGAAGCGATTCACGGAAATAAGTCTCAATCCGCACGTCAGCGTGCATTGGGTAATTTTAAAGATCAGAAAACAAGAGTACTCGTGGCAACCGATATTGCCGCCCGTGGTATTGACGTGGATGAGTTGAAATATGTGATCAACTATGAAATTCCGAATGAACCGGAAACCTATGTCCACCGAATCGGACGAACCGGACGAGCAGGTGCTGACGGAACAGCCCTCTCATTCGTAGATTCTGTTGAAAGAGCCTACATCCGCGATATCCAAAAGCTGATCGGGAAACAGATCCCTGTGATCGACGAACACGAGTTTGCTACAGTAAATGGCGGTTCTTCCGGTTCTCAAAGAAATCAGCGACCTTCAAATCAAGGCCTGCGTAAGAAGAGGAAAAAACGACCCTCAGGCCGAAAATGGAAAAACCGAAGCACAAGATAGATTTAAAAAATTACCACAGAGGCACGGAGTTCTATGAGCTTTCTGTGTTTCTGTGGTTTTTAAATAAACACAGCACGTTTTATAGCAGACAAGTCTAACAAAAGAATCGAACCAGGTTAAGATATCTGTCTGTGATACTTTGTCAACCATCCTTCGTTCGTTTTATGCCAGTATATCGGTAACCACATGTCCGTGCACATCCGTAAGACGGAAATCTCGGCCCTGGTGGAAGTATGTTAATTCCTCGTGATCAAGTCCCATCTGGTTTAGGATCGTGGCCTGGAGGTCGTGTATATGAACGCGGTCTTTAATACCGGCGTATCCAATTTCGTCTGTTTCTCCGTAGGTGGTGCCACCCTTAATGCCGCCACCGGCCATCCAGACACTAAATGCTTCAGTATGATGATCCCGCCCCATAAACGGCATCTCCTGGCCGTCACGATTTTCCTGCATGGGAGTTCTTCCAAATTCACCGCCCCATACCACGAGTGTTTCATCCAACAATCCGCGTTGTTTCAGGTCTTTAATCAGTGCCGTCATGGGTTGATCGATCTGCCTGCATTTTTCGCGAAAACCAGCATCAATGGCTGTCTGTTCATCTGTTCCGTGGGAATCCCACCCCCAATCGAACAACTGCACAAAGCGCACATCTTTTTCCACTAATCGCCGAGCCAGCAGGCAGTTGTTGGCAAAAGAAGTTTCACCCGGTTCGGTTCCGTACATCTCATGGATATAATCGGGCTCATCAGAGATATCCATCACGTCAGGAACGGAGGTTTGCATTCTAAAAGCCATCTCATATTGAGATATCCGGGTCAAGATCTCAGGATCGCCAACCTCTTCATGCTCTTTTCTGTTCACATTATTGATCGCATCAATCACCTTTTTGCGAAGGTTGCGATCTACTCCGTCAGGGTTTGATGCATACAGCACCGGGTCTCCCTTTGAGCGACATTGAACGCCCTGGTATACGGAGGGCAGAAAACCACTTCCCCAGGCACTTTTTCCGGCACTTGGGGTTTTTCCGCCCGAAACCAATACCATAAATCCCGGCAGATTTTCGTTTTCGCTGCCCAGACCGTAGGTCACCCACGATCCAATGCTGGGGCGGCCCAATCGGGGGCTGCCGGTTTGCATGAGTAACTGAGCCGGTGCATGATTGAACTCATCTGTATGCATCGATTTAATGATCGCCACATCATCCACGACCGTAGAAAAATGGGGAAGCAGATCGGAGACCATGGTTCCCGATTCCCCGCGTTTTTCAAAATTCGCTTGTGGCCCCATCATTTTGGGTACTCCCTCGATAAACGCAAACTGTTTTCCCTCCAGCAGCGAAGGCGGACAATCTTTGCCATGCAGTTTTTGCAGCTCCGGTTTATAATCAAATAGTTCCAGCTGAGAGGGAGCTCCGGCCATATGCAGGTAGATGATCCGCTTGGCCTTAGGTACAAAATGGGGTAGTTTCGGAAAAAGTGGATGGTTGCCACTCGTATTAGCAATAAAATCGCTATCTGAAGATGAGAATGGATTACAGCCAGTCATGGCCGCAAATGCCAATCCTCCAAGTCCAAGCGAGCACTTTTTCAGGAAATGCCGCCGGGTTTGAGCTTCAAGCTTTTTGTGTCGGAGCTCTTTGAAAATATCCATAATTGTCCGTTTATGATTTTGTTAAAAATTCATCCAGGTTCATGATGGCATTGGAAACGATTGTCAATGCGGCTAATTCAATGCTTTGCTCGCCCGTCAATTCTTCAGCTTCTTTTGGATGTTGCCGGAAATGCACTTTTGTTTCCTGATACAAATACAATAGATCCTCCAGTTTTTCTGTTCCGATATCCTGATGCATCGCAAGGCGGTAGCCGGTTTTTAATTGTTGCTCAATATCATCAGAAGGATTCATGAGTATACGTTCGGCCAGTCCTTTAGCAGCTTCCACATACACCGGATCGTTTAATGTAACCAGGGCCTGTAAAGGGGTATTCGTATTGATTCTTTCAACGACACAAACCTCCCGGCTGGGGGCGTCAAAAGCAATCATTGAAGGATAAGGATTGGTCCGGCGCCAGTAGGTATATAAGGCACGCCGATATTTGTCTTCACCCTCACTTGTTTGCCATTCAAGGCCACTGTAAACCACTTGCCAAAGCCCCTCCGGCTGCGGCGGCATCACACTTGGCCCATACATTTTGTCACTCAATAAACCGGCTACTGCCAATGCCTGATCCCGTACCTGTTCGGCGGTCAGGCGTGTTCTTGGTCCGCGTGCCAGCAGCCGGTTTTTAGGATCGAGTCTCTGAAGATCAGGACTTACATTTGAAGACTGACGGTAGGTGGCAGACATCACAATCTGCTTCAATTGTTTTTTGATACTCCATTCATGTTCATTCATAAATTGCATCGCCAGCCAGTCGAGCAATTCCGGGTGGGACGGCAGGTATCCCTGGGATCCAAAATCGGACAGGGTTTCAACGATACCTGTTCCAAACAGTTCAGCCCACAATCGGTTCACCATTACCCGGGCCGTCAGTGGATTCTCATCACTCATCATCCAGCGTGACAGGCCCAGTCGGTTCTCCGGATATTCCTCTGGCATCGGGTTTAAAATACCTGGCACGCCCGGTTTTACCGTATCCCCGTGTACCATCCAGTTTCCCCTTTCAAATATCTGCGTGGTTCGCTTGTAGCTGCCTTCCAGCTCTACCATAACAGGTGTTTCTATAGTCTCTTTGGAATTTAAGAGTGTATGTAAATTATCGAGTGTTTCTTCATGGCCGGGTTGCCCGTTGCCGGGTAATGATTGGTAAAAGAGTATCCACTCTATATAGTTTAGGTATCCATCATTACCGGGATCATGAAATACCAGGTAGAGATCGGTCAATTCTTGCTGGGGGGTTATTGGGATAGATGTAATATGAAAACCATCATTTCCACTACTTTCCTCAGTTTGCAGTCGCCCGATTATGGGTCCATCGGGATTGTCTTTCCTTATCTCAATCACTCCGCTGCTGCTGGTGGTGCTGGAACGAATAAACATGCGATCTTTGCCTCTCAAGTCTGCATCATTAATCCGTGCAATCCCATTATGTTTTACGGCCAGGTAGTTGTTGGTCGAGGTAATGGTACCATTCCTGATCCCATCAAATGAGTGGCCATGAATCTT
>JAAAOB010000035.1 GCA_009909035.1 Bacteroidota bacterium | reverse complement strand
AACAACATTCTTTTGCAGCTCATCATAGGTAGACAGCATCATGGTGTTGTTGGATTCTACCTGCTCAGAAAAGTTATCGTTCAGGTTTTCAGCTTCTCGCCGGGCATCCTCGAACTGGCCGTTAATTAAGCCTGACAGTGCATCACCATCCTTGGTCGTCCCAAGGAATTCAAGGTACGATCGCAAGCTTTCACCCGAACCATCTGAACCAAAATGATTGCCGTTAAAAAAGTTTTGAGCCGCATCGAGAGACTCCATAAACAGCTCTTTGGAAAATTCACCACTGTAGAACGCTTCAACATGAGTGCTCAGCGGTGAGCCGGAAAATACGCCGGCAGGGATCCCGATTTTCCCGGCCCGCAAGGCTTTTTCATAGTAGAAGATAAAGTCGTTTACCATCATGTCGAGAGAGGCGTTGGCTCCGTTTCCTGAATTTTCAACAAACTCGTCGCGGAACCCACTATTCCAGTGGTCCAGTACCGTGCCGGTGAGCTCATCCATCCTGGTGGTAAGATCCAACACGTAGGTTCTGTAGGCACCTGCATTTTCATTGCTCGCATAAAATGCAAGCAGCGACTCGTCATCAGCCGCAAGGCCGAACAGCAGGTAGTCCAGTGCGGATAATCCCTGGCTGTCATTGAGTGACGGAAGCTCCAGGTTATACCCGCCCTCTTCGATCGTATTTCTGATCTCATCGGTATCCACAGGATATAAATTCATATTATCCCGGTACCGGATCTCCATCGCCCGGCCCATCTCAAACATGGAGACATGCTGCCAGGCTTTATAGGTGGCGAGCCACTGCTCGCGCAGGTTGGACAGGGTCTGTGTATCGGGGTTTTCTGTAAAGCTGGTGGCTGCTTGATTAAGCGCCTCTGTTTCACCGGCAAGTTGGGTCATTGCCGGCAAAATAATGTTATCGGCCCAGTTGGCCAGGATAGCTTCACGGTCAAACTCATCCGCACTCGTACCGGACGGGCCGCTGTCACTGCAGCCCCAGGCCAGCAGAACGCTTGATAGCAGAATCAGGATTATTGCTTTCTTCATAATATTGCGTGTTTAAATAACCAAAAGAGCCGGCCGCCGGGAGGACGGTCGGCTCAATACTATTTTTAATGTATTAATTCGCGGCTTCTTCCACGGTGAAATCAAATTTAGCGGCAATATCGTTTGCCATTTGATCCAGTGTTTCCGGCGCAATATCCCAGAGACCATCGCCCTCCGTCAGCTGGGCCAGAAAACCGTCTACCTCAGCTTTCGTGAAATAGGGTTCGTCTGTGTTGGGCATTCGGGTGAACTGGAGGCTGTAAATAAACCCATACCCCTCAGAAAGATCATGGAATGCACCGCCAAAGTCCGGGTTCTCCTGGTCAAGTGCCGTTTTGCCTGACTGCAGGTAGAAAACAGCCCGAACACCGATCATCATTGATATTTTTTCCCTCAAATTTTCCGCTTGCTGATCGCGAAGTTCATAATCTCCTTCCACAATCGCGGCGCGGCCAAGGGCAAATGCATCAAATATTTCCTGGGCCGTTCCGGCAAAATCGTCATCGCCCTCGAGGCGGCCAAGATATTTATTCAGGAAGTCGTCAGCGGCGCCGACATTGGGTGTGGGGTTTGCGGGATTGGCGGAGTTTCCATAGAGATAGCCATAGGCTTCATCCCACTTGTGCTCCATCGTGGTGTAGTTGTTGTCACCATCAAGCACCTCATTGTCATTATCCTCGCGATTCGTTCCCGCATCCAGAACAGCGGGACTCAGGTAGTTATTCAACATTTGATCCGCCATAAGCGCCCCGTTGAGACCTTTAGCTACAAGTTGATCATATTCAAATCCCTGTGCATTGATATATCTCGTGGAGGTTCCGTCCGCAATCTGACCGGGCACACCCTGCTCGGCTAGCTGATTCTCATTCGGGAAAACTTCGGTAATCTGTCCCGAAATCCACTCTTCAAACTGGGTTTTAATTTCTGCACTACCCGTTGCGTTGGTGGAGAAATAGTCGGCCGATGCTGCAACTTTGCTTTTTATGCTTTTGGATGAGCTGTTTAATTCAGATTCTGAATAAGGATCCACATCACCACCGCTTTCACTTTGATTGCGGTACATTTGAAGCAGCAGCTCTTCTGTTGAGTTATCAAAATCTTTCATGGCGCCGTTCAATTCCATTGCCATTCGTATCCGGGTGGTTTGCCCGCTAAAGCTTACCGTGGACTCCCCATTCCGGGTGAACTCGTAAGATGATGGCGTTTCAATTGAGGTGTCATCATCCGAATCTGTGATATCACAGGAAAAAAGGGTGAATGCAAGGACTGCCGGCAGGGCAAATTTTAAAAATTTCATCGTCTATTCTACTGTTTTTAGGTTCTTATGTTTATTTAGACCGCTTCTAAGGTACGACTGTTCTGAAACCAAGTCAAAGCTTATGTAGAATAATTCTAAATTAAGAAACCGGTGCCCCTGAACCACTCGGAAGGCCTTGCTCCCATGAAATTAGACATAAGTGAAATCCCTCCTGTTGGCCTTTAAAACTGACTTTATGCACAGAACAGCCCGTTGACCACGATTCAGATGCCGCGATCTGCGCATGTCCCGGTTTCTGGCAGTTTACAATCTTGGGTCAATTCCAGGCAACTCCCGGGTCTCTGAATATGATCGTCGACAATAATGCCCGCTGTCTGCCGGATCTTGATGAACAGGTTATTTCGTGGATGAGCATCAGGAAGCACCCACTTTCAATCGCAACTTTCCTTAGCGACACACTCAACTTCGCTGGATGCCCGGGTGTTGACCGTTGACATTACCCGTAAAATCAGTTTTTAAAGCATTTTTATATATGCTCAGATATATATAGAAGAATCTTTTTTTGAATGTGTTTAGCGGTTCGAATAAAACAATCTGACAGCACCAACCGGATCTGTTCCCGATGCATCGGGATGAACCAAAGACACTTTCTTACGACGCTGACAGGAGGCCCGAAAAAACACCGGGCCACGCTGTCAGGTCCCTAAACAGGTTCTCTTTTTATAAAAGATTCATTACGATTTTAAGTCAAGTTTTATCATAGATTTAAGTTTTATTAATTGATTTTATTTGAAATTACATGGGTAATATCAGGTGTTGACCGGGGGCATATAAACAGGGGGTATCTATCCGATAGTACATTTCTATTTAGTTACAGAATGATGTGATCAAATGATTTGGTATGTTTGCACCGCACAAAAAATAATGACTCTTAAATTCTTCTTATTTCATGGACAGCAACGAAAACCAAAATCCAGGCAACAAAGCCTCGACCTACAAAGTGAATGAATCGGGTAAATGCCCGTTCCATAACGGCTCAATGAGAGAAAGTGCCGGCGGCGGAACATCAGACCGCGAGTGGTGGCCAAATAAACTAAATGTCGATATTCTCCGGCAGCATTCATCGAAATCAGATCCAATGGGCGACGATTTTGACTATGCAAAAGCGTTTGAAAGCCTGGATTTGGAGGCCGTTAAAACAGATCTTGAGCAGTTGATGACCGACTCTCAGGAATGGTGGCCGGCAGATTTTGGTCATTACGGACCACTAATGATCCGCATGGCCTGGCACAGTGCCGGCACCTATCGCGTTGCGGATGGCCGTGGGGGCGGAGGGACCGGTAATCAGCGTTTCTCTCCCCTGAACAGCTGGCCCGATAATGTAAACCTGGATAAAGCGCGCCTTCTGCTCTGGCCGGTAAAACAAAAATACGGCCGTAAACTTTCCTGGGGAGATCTTATGATCCTGGCCGGAAATGTAGCTCTTGAATCCATGGGGTTTGAAACTTTTGGATTTGCCGGGGGACGGGAAGACGTCTGGGAACCTGAAAACGATATCTACTGGGGATCCGAGGGGGAGTGGCTCGGGGATCAGCGTCATACTGAAGACGGGGAACTCGAAGAGCCTCTCGGGGCCGATCACATGGGCCTGATCTATGTTAACCCGGAGGGTCCGAACGGGGAGCCGGATCCCAAAAAAGCTGCCCACTACATTCGCCAGACGTTTGCCCGGATGGCCATGAATGATGAAGAGACCGTGGCACTTATTGCCGGCGGACATACCTTCGGAAAGGTTCACGGTGCGGCGCCGGAATCTCATCTTGCAGAGGAGCCGGAAGCGGCCCCGATCGAGCAGATGGGGCTTGGATGGAAAAGCAGCTATAAAACAGGAAAAGCAGGGGATACGATCACCAGCGGGTTG
>JAAAOB010000009.1 GCA_009909035.1 Bacteroidota bacterium | reverse complement strand
GAAATTTTCTGGATATCATAGGTTTTTTCTCCAGCCGGTCTGTCAAAATACTGTTCAGCCAGAGTTCTGATATAGCGATCAGGATTTTTAAATATATCTTTCGAAACAGCCTGTTTTATACGAGAAGGCAATTCGTCCCGGGCCGCCAAACTTACCAGAAAAATACCACCGGCTGAATTTTTCGCCATCATACGGGCGGCTTCAATGCGTCTGTTATCCGAAATCGATCTGTTCGACACAATCTTTTTCCATTCAAGCATTTCCGGGTGTTTCTTCAGAGGATCCTTTTCTAATGGATCCTGCCAATCCTCGAGATATTCACTCCAGTCGTTGGTTTTCCTGTATTGGAGCCACCAGGATGCCTCTTGAGCGATAGATGAGAATTCACTCTCACTAAGTGAGATCATTGTTTCAGCAGCTTTCTTAGAATCTATAAATCCAAGTGCTGTTATGGCTCTCAAACGTTGGCCCTTCGATAATTCTTGGCTTTCAATCCGATGCTTCAGATCTTCAATGGCTGATTTGGGATGCAGTTCCCACACGAGGTCCGCGACTTTATCAGACCATTGTACGGGATTGGACTCTTCCGCTATGTTTTGTTTTATCATCGGGTAAAATTCTTCCTCTTTTTTCTCAAGAGATATGCCAAGCGAATGAAGATACCATGGGTCATCACCGTCATAGTATCTTGCAAGTTCCAATATCAGCTCGTGACTATCCTCAAATGAAATATCCCGTAAGGCAATGGCCACCTCCCGGCGTACTGCAGGAGAGGGATCTCCGGCGAGAATCCTGGCATAATCCAACAGACTTCCAGGATTTGTCTGCCGGAGAGCCCGGAATGCTGTGACTCGTATTTTTTCATCGGAATCGCTTAAAATCTTTTCCACTTCTTCAATTCCATTGGGACCGAGGTTTGCCAGCAGCCATACAGCTCGTGCACGAAGATGATCTTTTTTTGACGATAATATTTGTTTTACGTCTCCGAGCACTTTGTCTCCCTGACTCATCAATCGCCGGAATCCACTGTATCGCACGTTTACAGCCGGATTCAGCAGTGCCTTGATTTGCCCTTCCGTTGTTTGAAGATTAATGTCGGGTGTTATCAGTAACCGATCTTCGGGCGAAATCCGATAGATCCGACCGTACCCTCTCTTGTCTCTCATCTGGTGTCCTCCCACTACCGGATCGTACCAATCGGCGATGTAGATAGCCCCGTCTGTTCCCACTGCCACGTCACTTGGTCGAAACCATTTATCCCTGTCCACCTCTTCATTCCACACATAATCTGCCGTAGATCTTTTGACGGAAGAGATAAATTTTTGGCGTTTCAACGTAAAACCTGCTCCTTTTTTTTGAGGTTTATACCCAAATATCACGTTTCGCCCAGCATCTGCACTGAGCATCATACCCTGGTACTGGGGACCCAGTGCATCACTTTCATAAAGCATGATTCCCGTCGGTGCACCCGCCCCCGTGATATCTCCGGCCGGCATCACGCCAGGATCTTTCTGGTGCCAGTGTGCTGAGGGAATATCCTGCCCGGGGCGTCGATCGGCCTGCCAGTAACGAGATCCGTCCCGACTAAAATAACCCGCATTGCCACCTTCCATCAGCCAGGTGGTTCGGTTGGATTGTACCTGATCGTCATTATCGTTTTGCCACATGTTCCCGTACGAATCCAGTGCCAATTCGTAACTGTTGCGAAAGTTATGTCCCATCACCTTTAAACCCGTTCCATCAGGATTAACGCGAAGTGCTAGACCACCAACCCACACTCTGCCATCATCGCTCACCATTCCGGGCGAATTTTCGGTGTTATAGGGTGATCCGCCGGTATAGATACTTCCGGCCCGCAAGGTCCACCCGGATTGATCCGTGACGATGTGTGGCCCCGCATTCCCGGCATTCAGGTACCATTTGCCATCCGGACCGCCAACTACGGCATGCAATCCATGATCGTGATCGTATCCCCCGAAACCGGTCAAAAAGGTTTCTTTGTGGTCTGGTTTGTCGTCACCGTCTTCATCAGTGTATACGATTACGGAGGGTGAACTGGAAACCACCACTTTGTTTCCGAAAACGGCAATTCCCAGCGGAGCCTGCAGATCTTCATCCTGCACAAATACTTTTGATGAATCTGCACGACCATCTCCGTTGGTGTCTTCCAGGATCACGACGCGGTCGCCTTTGGGAAAATGTTTGAACCCATTTTCCGGTTTATTCTGAAAATCGCGATAATCAACGGCTTCAGTCACCCAAATGCGTCCACGATTATCTACATCAATATTCGTGGGGTTATAAAATTGCGGAGATTCTGCCCACAATTCGGCTTTAAGTCCTTCAGGCACATACAATGTATCACTATCTTCTCCGGAAGGATGAAGCGAACTCACCGATTCTTCAAACGATGGAGTTGTTTGCTGCTGTTGACAACCAAACAGAAATGCCAGCACGCACATAAAAATGAACTGTCGTGAACGTATACTCATTACCTTTTTTTTAATTATCATTCGTTCTGCCGGCTTCCGGCCAATAAATGCCAAGCTACTGTATATAGCTTATCATGAAAAAAGCCTGCGCATCAGCCGAATATTTGACAGATAACTCTGGTAAATTTCTTTGCCTTCGGGCACCGCCCCTTCAATCTGGATCCAACCTTTATACCCGATTTCATCAATCACTTTTCGCAGCCTTTCAAAATCTACTCGGCCCTCACCCAGCAGGGTACCGTTCTCTTTGGCATGGAATTCACAAATTTGCTCGTCTCCCAGCCAGCGAATTTCATTATAGATGTCGTATCCCATCTTGTTGGAATTGGCCACATCATAATAGACGTTGACAGAATCGGAACCAACCGCTTCAATAATCTGCATGTGTTCCTTTGCACTTAACCACGATTCAATACCCAGCGTGATTCCTTGCCCCTCCGCCCTGGGAGCCACTTTTTTCAGGCGGCTGATGACTTCGCGGATTCCCTCATCATCTCCTTTGATGTCGCCCTTCCCAAAAAACGCCAGAAGCACCACCTCGCATCCCAGGTCTGCAGCCACATCAATACTCTGGGCCACCCACCGCTCCGCCCGGGGATCTGATTTATAAGGGACATTATTCAATATTCCGAGTGCAAGTCCACCAATCTGAACATTCTGGCTGTGGGACTCTTCTTTGAACGCCCGGCGAACCTTTTTATCCAGCAAGTGCACATCCTGTTCATCGCGAGCCAGGCTAATTTGCAATCCGTCCAACCCTATTTTTTTGGCAAGCTGAAACGCTCCGATATCTCCCCGCTTGCCGATGGACCAGTCGCACGCTCCGATCCTGAACTCGCTGCCCGTTAGATCAGGCCAAAAGTGTCCCCAGCCGCCCATTGCCAAAGTTCCCGCCAAACCAGCTATCTGCTTGATGACCTGCCGGCGGGAATATCGGTTCATTACATGCACCATATCAAACTATTTGAAGATTAATGATTGGACTGATCTTCCACAACCTGCTGCGTTATTTTGCCGGTTGATTTGTCTTTAAAGATAATCTTCTTTCTTCCGTCAGGCAGTTTTTCTTCTTTGATCAGATAAAACTGCTCATCATAGTCAGTAAAAACAGATTCCTTCTCTACATCTTCCCTGCCGCGCCAGATCTCCAGCTCCACAGGTTCCCACTGCCGGGTTTCTGCCGAGCGGTAACATGCATCCATAATGGCATTGACAACATATCCGTCGTAAAATGTTTCCCGGGGTGATTCACCATTTTCCATCGCATTAAACATATCGGTGAACATGTGGTTGTACCCGAGGCTGTGGACTTCATCTCCCACCGGAAAGAGCCACCCGCTGTCGCTCTCCGCTTTTTCTGCTACATACCCCTCCTGACCTCCAGACAGATACATCTCAAAACCGGTTCGCAGAAAGTGATCGAGCCGCAGTGAACCTTCCGTACCGGAGACCTCGTCACGCAAGTCCATGCCGCCCCGGAATGACCAGCTTACCTCAAACTGGCCGATGGCTCCATTGGCATACTTAACCCATCCAAGTGCATTATCTTCCGCCTCTATCGGTTTTACCTGGGTTTCGGCCCAGCACATCACCTCTACAGGTCGGATATCCTTCCCAATAAAACTCCGTGAAATCTCTATACAGTGGCAGCCGATATCAATGATCGCTCCGCCGCCTGATTTATCCGGCTCCCAGAACCAATCACTGTGCGGTCCAGGATGAGCTTCACGCGAACGAGCCCATAGGA
>JAAAOB010000113.1 GCA_009909035.1 Bacteroidota bacterium | reverse complement strand
GACGAACTCATAGAACGAATGCAGAGCGAAGGTGTCAACAGTCCCGCAGATGTTTTAATTACGGTAGATGCCGGCCGTTTGTGGCGCGCAAAGGAAGCCGGTGTGCTTCAGCCTCATGAGTCGGACGAACTGAATCGCGTAATACCGGAAGAGCTGAGAGATCGCGACGGGCAGTGGGTAGGCCTTTCGAAGCGTGTTCGGGGCATTGTGTACCACAAAGAGCGGGTAGACACGACTGAACTTGAAGGGTATCGCGAGCTATCGGATGCGAAATGGGAGGGGCGAATTTGCGTGCGCTCTTCGAATAATATTTACAATCAATCGCTGGTTGCCTCTCTGATTGAGACATACGGCATTGAGGAGACGGAAGAGTGGGCGAACGGGCTGGTTTCAAACTTTGCACGTGATCCCCAGGGCGGCGATACTGATCAGATTAAAGCAGTTGCCGCCGGTGCATGCGATATTGCTATTGTAAATCACTACTACCTGGCACGCTTGATGAAATCATCCGAACAAACGGACCAGGACGTTGCTGAACAGGTAGATATCTACTTTCCCGGCGAAGAGTATGGCGGGGCACACGTCAATATCAGCGGAGCAGGCGTAGCGGTGCATTCACCGAATAAAGATCACGCGGTGCAGTTCCTGGAATACCTGACCACCGAAGATGCACAGGCGCTCTATTCAATTGCTAACAACGAGTTCCCGATTATAGAATCGATTCCGCTGCCTGAGGTACTAAACAGTTTCGGCCCGCTTGAGAGTGATGCTGTGAACGTAACCTCCTATGGCGAAAATAACCCCGATGCGATACGCCTGATGGATAGAGCCGGGTGGCGATAAGACTCAAAATCCGAAATTGAGTATACCCCGCTATTGCAGTAATACTCCACGCCGCTTTTCTTGAGAAACAGCGCTCTAAGCGGGATTTACGGTTTGATTATTCAATTCGTTTGTAAAGGTTCCAATGATCCGTTGGGACCTTTTTTTTGACCCGTTTTGCCGGTTTTGAAAAGCAAAATTGCCGTAAGCATGGTCTAAATAAAATCCATTATTAGACCTATTTCTGTATCTGCACTCTTTTCTATTATTTCATTACATTCCGGGATGGGGCATTGCGAACATGGATATCTGATCAGGTCCGATGCTCTGAATGGTATCATACACAGAGGGATATCATAAAAAGCGTCTGTAAAGAGCTTTAAAAATGTAGAAACTTAAAACGATGGAGATGAAGAGATGGCAAATCGCATGTTAATATTGAGTGGTGGTGGCTCGAAGGGAGCGTTTCAGGCTGGTGTCATTGATCAGCTAAGTCAGCAGGGCTGGGAACCTGATGCTGTTGCCGGAATTAGTGTGGGTGCATTAAATGGTGCAATGGTTGCTACAGGTAAGGCAGATGAGCTGGTCAAAATCTGGCAGGATCTGCGGGAGGAGCAGGTTTTAAAACGGCGCAAAATCGAAGGTAATATTAAGAGTTTCCTGCTTCATAAGATTGGCATCGGCAAGCCAACACTTGGATTTTTCGATAATTCTCCGCTCAAAAAGAAACTCCGCGAATCGATCGGTCGAAAGTTTGAAAAGCATTACTATTGGGGAACCGTCAATATTGAAACGGGAGATTTTCATGAGCATATAGCCCACCCGTTGATGGTCCCCTGGAATTTACTGGATGCTATCATAGCCAGTACAGCAATTCCCGTGGTTTTCGACCCGGTCCGGCTGGATGGATTCATGCATGTTGATGGTGGTGTACGCCATATGAACCCGATCGGGCGAATTCTCAAAGATCATACTCCCGACGAAATAATCTTTATAACTACAAGGAAATTTGAATCTGAAGATGACCGCCGGAAAGTGGATGATATCGTAGATATCGCTATTCAGACACTTCAAATTATGCTCGATGAGATTTTTATAAAAGATTTGCGGGAGTTTATAAGAATCAATAATCTAGTACGCCAGGCGGATGAGCAGGGGGCCGTTTTAAAAAAGAAAAATGGTGAGCCGTATAAAACGTACAAATCTTTACTGTATGAACCTCCCGAACCACTTGGCGACAGCCTTGACTTTTCCAACGAGCAGGCGAACCGTAATATTAAGATTGGACAAGAGGCGGTGCCGGTTGAACTTTGAAAATAGTACCGGATTGGTTGCAGATGAGTGCTATTCAAAAGCAGCTTACCCGGAAATTAGGTCAATAATCTGTGATAATGCGTGATTGGCGCTTTCCACGGCTCCGTCCATATAGCCCGGAAATTCTGAGGCTGTTTCAGAACCGGCAATCAGAAACCGGCGATCCAGATAGGGCTGCCGAAACACAGGGTGACCGTTATTTTGATGAGGCACAACCGGCGGTTGATAAGGGGTGAAGGTAAATGGCTCGTGGGCCCAGACACATTCCCGGTACGACAGGAAAGAGTCCGCTTTGTGGCCGTAAAACCGGTGAAGCTGTTCAAGCACCAGCTGTTTTCGCCGTTCAGGTGGTACCGTTTGGTAAGCGCTGTTCATAAATCCTTTCAAGGCGTATCGGTTGTTCCCCGAATGGTCGTACAATTCAGTGACAGGCCCCACATTGCTGAAGATCGTCCCGCTTGATTCAGAACTCCTCCAAAAAGGCTTCTCAAATGTAAGTGCTACTTTGATTGATTCGGCCATCCAGGTGTGAGTTTTCGAAGCGATCTCCATCAACTCATTCGGCAGAGAAGGAGACCATTGAATCGTCTCAACCAGCAGCTTTGGCGGAAGAGTACTTACAACAATATCCGACGTAAAACAGTCCGTATCAGTTTGAATTTCCAGCCCGGTGCCTGTTTTCAGAATAGCTTTTACCGGCTGATTCAACTGAATTCTACTTTCATCAAGATGAGCTGCTAATGTTGTGATGATGCTCTCTGTTCCCCCCGCGATACGATAGCTCGGTTCATCAGCAGGAGGCAGATCTACAAGCTGGGGCGGTGTCACGGACATCGGCTCGTAAAATCCTTTAGTCCCCATATACTGTTTAACGATTTCAATATCTAAATCATCAAGCAGATTCAGTACGTGGTGATGCTTTTTTCCCAGCCATGTAGCGCCCATTTCCAGGGGAGCCTCATGAGCGGGTCTCATGGTGTGTATACGACCGCCCAGCCGGCTGCGTGCCTCAAGAATAGTGGAGGGCACTCCCTCTCTTTGCAGCAAGTAAGCAATGAGTAGCCCGGTCAATCCGCCACCCATGATCAGCACATCGGGTTTACTCATTTTTCTTTGTTAATTTAATGTAGTGCATGTAGTGCCCTGGATTATGAAATATCAGGTCGTATCGCCGTCGGTTTTTCGTGTTTTGGCAATTGAACGGCTTAAGATGATGACAGGAATCAGTCCGACAAGAACGATAGCAAGGGCTGCACCGGACGATTCGGCCAGTCGCTCGTCGGACGCCAGGCGGTAGACCTGTACGGCAAGTGTGTCAAAGTTAAATGGACGAACAATCAGCGTGGCCGGCAGTTCTTTGATGACGTCAACCACAACAAGCATGATGGCCGCAAACAGGCTGCCGGACATCATAGGGACGTGAACTTTTCGCAGAATTTTTCCAAAAGTAAAACCCATTCCGCGGGCGGCCTCGTCCATATTTTGCGTGATTTTCCCCAGGCTTGCCTCCACCGTGTTAAATGCAACAGCCAGGAAGCGGACAACATAGGCAAATATGAGCGCCACAATGGTTCCACTTAATATCAGGCCGGTGGAGAATCCGGCGTATTCGCGCATCCAGCTGTCCACGGTATTGTCAACCCATCCAAAGGGGATTAAAATTCCCACAGCGATGACAGAGCCGGGGATGGCGTACCCCATCGATCCAATCTTGGTGGCGGTTTTCGTGAGCAATGTGGGCCTGAGCCGGGTGCCGTAGGCAAGAATAAGAGCAACCAGCAAGGCTGTGACTCCGGCTATTGACGCAACTAAGATTGTGTTGAGTCCAAACTCTATAAACCGAGCGTCAATGGCTGTATCGAGGTTAGAAAGCATCATCTCAAATAGAATCCCGACCGGGATAAGGAAACCAAAAACGATGGGAAACGAGCAAAAAAGGGTGCTGCCCCACGCTTTCCATCCATGTAGTTTATAAAGTGTTAAGCGTTTGTATCTGCCGGTACTGTTTTGGGTAGTATTCATTTGTGACCGGGACCAGCGCTCAAGAAGAATCAGAAACAGAATAAAGAGCAGGAGAAAACCCGACAGCTGAGCGGCCGCCACACGCTCGCCCAGGCCGAACCAGGTACGGTATATACCCGTTGTAAACGTCTGTACGCCAAAATAATCTACGGTTCCAAAGTCGTTCAGGGTTTCCATCAGGGCCAGGGCCATGCCTGCTGCAATAGAGGGGCGTGCAAGGGGCAGGGCAATCTTAAAAAAACTCTCCAGCGAGCTGGCTCCCAGGCTCCGGCTTGCCTCGAGAAGTGATGCCGACTGTTCCAAAAAAGCCGCACGTGTAAGCAAATAGACATATGGAAAAAATACAAGCGACATCAGCAAAATGGCTCCCCATAGAGAACGGATGTTCGGAAACCAGTACTCTCCGTAGCCCCAACCGGTCGTACTGCGTATAAACATTTGAACCGGCCCTTCGAAGGAGAGGAAATCGGTATAGGTGTACGCAAGCAGGTAGGCGGGAACAGCCATCGGCAGTATTAACAGCCATCTGAACTGTTTGCTACCCGGAAATGTGCACATGGTCACCAGCCAGGCGGTTCCTACACCGATAATAAATATACCGGTTCCCACACCGAACATCAGCCAGAGTGAATTTCTGATATAGTCGGGCAGTACAGTTGAGGCAAGATGCTGCCAAATGTCGCCGCTGGAGACAAAGAGATTGGCGATGATTGTACATATCGGGATGGAGACAAGCAGTGCAATGCCAAGTGTAATGATATTCCAGGCGGGGGAACCGGCAGTGCGGTTGCTGCTGGAATGCCAAAGCCTTGAATTTTTAGATCGTTCGAGAAGATTTTTAATCATCGCCAAACTTCAGGTCGTTTTTGGAACGTCCAAATTCTTTTTTTAATGCAAGCATTGCCGCGTGGTACCCGCACATCCCGTGTACACCCCCTCCGGGCGGTGTAGAGGCCGAACAAATATAGAGCCCTTTGGCAGGTGTTGCATATGGATGAACCAGATGAAGCGGGCGGGTAAAAAGCTGCCAGATATCTTGCCGGCCACCATTAATGTCTCCCCCAAAATAGTTTGCATTATACGCTTCAAATTGTGATGTAGTCATGGTGTGGCGCTGCTCTACCGTGTCCCGGAATCCGGGTGCAAAGCGCTCGATCTGATCTTCGATCTCTTTTGTCATGTTACGTTCAGATCCACTTGGAACATGACAATATGCCCACAGTGTGTGGCGGTCGTCCGGTGTTCGGCTGTCGTCAAAAAGGCTTTGCTGGGCTACAAGAACGTACGGTTTATCGGGATGATGACCATTCGCCATCTGTTTTTCCGATACTGAAATCTCATCGAATGTTCCTCCAAGATGAACGGTGCCGGCTTTTTGGCAGCGGGAGTCGTTCCAGGGCACTGGTTCGGTTAGAATATAGTCGACTTTAAAAACTCCGGCGCCGTATCTGAATTTTTCAAGTCGTTTTTTATAGTTGTCGGGCAGCTGTTCCCCTGCAATATCTACAACTTGCCGGGGTGTCAGATCAAACAAGACACATGTATGTGCAGGAAGCTGATTCAGAGATTTTACTTCAGTTCCGGTTTCAATTTCACCGCCAAGAGACTCGAAATAGGCCGCCATGGAGTCGGCGATCATTTGCGATCCGCCGCGGGGCAACGGCCACCCAACCGCATGACCTGCTGCACCCAGTACCAGGCCAATAGCGGTTGTTATGGGTTCATCCAGATCCAGAATACTGTGGGCTGCAATGCCTCCAAATAGTGCTTTTGCCAGATCTGTTTGATACCGGCGCTGAAACCGCCCGGCCGATTTTATAGCGTTGAGTCCGAAACGGGCCATCAACAGTGGATGATAAGGAAATGTCAGCGGGCCTAAAAAGTCATTCGTCAACTCTTTCCAGTGATGGACGATCGGTTCCATCACGCTGCGGTAGGCGTCCGCATCAGCACCAAATGCTTCTGCGGTGGCTGTGATATCATGCTGCAGAATGGCGGCCGGGCCGTCGTCCATCGGGTGGGCAAGCGGATACTCCGGACGAATCCATTCCAGGCCAAACTCCCCGAGCGGCAAGCGGCTCATAAATGGCGATGAGGCCGCCATGGGATGGATCGCTGAACAGATATCATGCCTGAAACCGGGCTGCATAAGCTCTTTTGTTCTCATACCTCCACCGACCGTATCGGAAGCTTCAAAAATTTTAACCCGGAGCCCCTCAAGCGCCAGCCGGATTCCGGCAGCAAGCCCGTTCGGCCCGGACCCCACAATAACGGCATCGTATTCAGTTGAATGTTTCACAAATATCCTGGTTTAAGTGATAGCCTATTAAGGTACGGAAACACCCATCAAACCTGAAATAGAGCCAGAACGTTTAAGAAGATTTGAGACAGGAGAGAGGACCAGGCCGTATGATCGACTACTGAATGTTGATTGACGACTCAAACCGATATCTCTGTCGATTAATTCCTATGTTTATCGGATGGAAAACCAGCGATGTGTGCTTTGCGGAAGTTATGATACCGAGTGGATTCACAAAAATGATACACGATTGGACTACAACCGGGAGTATTATCTGTGCAGTGAATGCAGGCTGATCTTTGTGCCGCCGGCTCAGCGGCTGAGCGCAGAAGAGGAGTATTCGCGGTATGAGCAGCATGAAAACGACCCGGAGGATCCCGGCTACCGAAAATTTTTAAACCGCATGTTCAAACCGCTGGCAGAGAAGCTGCCGCCGGATAGCTACGGCCTGGATTTCGGGTCGGGTCCCGGACCTACGCTCCACCTGATGTTTGAAGAAGCGGGTCACACCATGCGAATCTATGACCCGTTTTATGCGGATGATCCGTCTGTATTTGATGATACGTACGATTTCATTACTACTACTGAAACCGCCGAGCACCTGTACAATCCGCTGATGGAGCTGGACCGTTTGTGGGGCTGCCTGGAACCGGGGGGATTTCTTGGTGTGATGACCCGCCGCTGGACGACTGTTGAAAAGTTCAAGACATGGCACTATAAAAACGACGATACCCACGTGATCTTTTTCCATGAGGATACGTTTCGGTGGCTGCAGAAGCGGTGGGGCGCCCGGCTGGAGATTTTTAAAAGAGACGTTGTGATTTTCGAGGCCGGACTTTCGTCCTAAACATGGGGTTGATCCCTATATACAATCAATTGGTGATGATGTTCAAACTCTCACAATCTGTCCACAAGGGGTTCAGTATGTTGATAAAAAGAAAAGGAGCCCCCAGTCAAAGGAACTCCTTTTTGATTTAGCAATCTATAGTATGGGCATAGCATACCCATCTATATTGGTTGTACGTTTTGCAAGCCTACAGAATCATCCTCAATCCATGATTTTACGGAGAAAGGCCGGCTGATCGGTATCGCGCTTATCGATCTTTTCTTCGCGATCATTCAACAGCGTATTGCCGCTTGCTTCGCGGCGGCCTTTTTGTGCATCCTGTGAGCGCTTATCCCCGGAATTCTCCTTGTTGGAGCGGATGTATTTGAGTTCACGACGATGGATGGCCGGAGAGTCGAGTTCTTTCAAATTTCCCTCGCCTTTGTAGTATTGACCATCTTTGCTGTTGTATGCGCGTCCAACCTGGCTCGCTTTTGGAAGTTTGGAGGTTGAGGGCTCCGGATCGGACTCTTTTTCAGCATTCGGTGCGATCTTTGCCTGCGTGCGATCATCACTCAGGTCAAAACCGGTTGCAATAACGGTTACACGCATTTCATCTCCGAAGGACTCATCAAGTACCGTACCCCAGATGATTTCGGCATCATCGCCGGCCTCTTGCTGAATGATGGTATTAGCCGTGGTAGCCTCATGCATGCCGAGTCCGCCGCCGGCTGAAATATTTACCAGAACATTGCGCGCTCCGCGGATACTCACACCATCGAGAAGAGGAGAGTTAATTGCCTCTCGTGCGGCAATTTCAGCCCGGTCCGGGCCTGTAGCGGTGGCAGATCCCATAATGGCTGCTCCACCGTCTATCATCGTTGTTCGCACGTCGGCAAAGTCGAGATTAATCAGTCCCGGCATCAGGATCAGGTCCGAGATGCCGCGGGTGGCGTTATAGAGAACTTCGTTGGCCATTTCGAACGCCTCGATCAGCGAGGTGTTTTCGTCAGAAATATCGAGCAGACGCTCATTTGGTATTACAATGACGGTGTCGCAATTTTTCTTGAGTTCGGTAATACCCTCGAGAGCGTACTTCATTCGCACTTTTCCCTCGCACTTAAACGGTGTGGTTACGATACCGACCGTCAAAATTCCTTTCCGTTTGGCGATCCCTGCAACCACGGGTGCGCCCCCGGTTCCGGTTCCGCCGCCCATTCCGGCCGTGATAAAAATCATGTCGGCCGAGTCGACCGCCTCATCCAGGTCGTGGCGGTTCTCTTCAACCGCTTCCCGGCCGATTTCAGGCCGGGCGCCCGCACCGAGTCCGCTGGTTAGATTGGAGCCCACCTGGATTGCATGGTCGGCCCTGTTGTTTTTCAATGCCTGTGCATCTGTATTCAGCGCAATGTACTCCACGCTGTCCAGTCCTTTGTTGATCATGTTGTTAACGGCATTTCCGCCGCCGCCTCCAACGCCGATCACTTTTATCTTCGCGTTATCCTGACCTTGTTCGTCAAAGCTAAAGCTTGGTGTTGTATTTTTCATTTGATTGTTCCTTTTAGATTGCTATAAATGTTTCCGTAGATTGCTGCTTGCGTGTTGTTCAGAGCCGTACGTATCGGCCCAGTGCTATTTGTTTTGTATGACAGATTCCTCACTGCCGATACAAAACGGTTTTTTTTGATTGCTAAAGTTCTTTAAACCATGTTTTCATACGATCTGTGATTTTATTCATGACATGTTCAACGCTCTTATCTTTTCCTTTTGGTAAAATCGGTTCGTTGGTGTCTCCGGTTCTAAGGGCGTGCAACACCAGGCCTACACCTGTGGCGTAGATGGGGCTGTCGACCTCTTCGGTCAACCCGCCGGCAAGTCCGAGCGGCCGCCCTATTTTGGCATCCATCCCCAGCACTTCATTGGCAAGAGGACAAATATTTTTGATGAGTGAACCGCCTCCTGTGATGACAATTCCTGCACTGAGTGATTCGGAGTACCCGCTCCGTTTTACTTCAATCGCCACAATTTCCAGGATCTCCTCCATCCGTGCCTGGATAATTTTGGCAAGAATACTTTTCGTAATCTCTTTCGGCGGTCGACCGGCAATGCCCGGAATGGTGATCGACTCATCGTCTTCAATCATATCCACAAAACTTTCGCCGTACTGATGCTTCAGTTTTTCAGCCTGGTCATCCAGCACGCTCAGGCCAACTTTGATATCATCGGTTACTTTTTTCCCGGCAATGGCGATGACGGCGGTGTGGCGGATTGTATTCTCCTGGAATACGGCCAGGTCGGTCGTGCCCCCGCCGATATCGACCAGCACAACGCCGGCCTCTTTCTCCTCGTCATCCAGTACGGCGTACGAGCTTGCCAGGGGTTCCAGGATAATATCAGCCACTTCGTAACCGGCACGCTCCACGCACCGGTAGAGATTTTTGGCAGCCGACACCAGCCCCGTGATGATATGGACCTCTGCTTCCATCCGCATGCCGCTCATGCCGACAGGATCACTGATTCCGTCCTGGCCGTCTACCACAAACTCCTGCGGTATCACGTGGATGATCTGTTGATCCGGCGGGAGCATAATTCTCTGGCAGTCCTCGAGCAGACGCTCAACATCTTTAACCGTAATCTCTTTGTCCCTGTTGTTGATGGTGATGACACCCTTGCTGCGAATGCTGCGAATATGATCACCGGCAATTCCCACATTCACGGAGTTTACTTCAATGCCGGAGGCAAGCTGTGCCTGCTCAACAGCCTGTTTTATAGCGTTTACCGTTTTGTCGATATTGACGACAACGCCACGATTCAGGCCGTCGCTGGGCGCTTTACCTACTCCCAGAATATGAATTTTATCCTGTTCATCGATGGAGGCAACAACGGCACAAACTTTGGTTGTACCGATGTCAAGGCCTACCACAATACGTTCATTTACCTGTTCCATAATTCATCCTCTGCTATTCGTTGATTGCTAAATGATTTTTTTAAATCTCATCTGTTACGATCTGGTTTCTAAACCGGAGATCAACTAACCTGAAGGAGTCAATCCCTTTTTTTGCGACGACCGTCCGGTTGAATTCTTTCCAGTAGGTCACCTTCTCATCAAACCGATATCGGCCAAACAGCAGCTTCACGCCATTATCACTGCTTAGGGCAACAACCCCTTCAGAGCTGTTCCAGGCCACTTCGCTGATGGTTGACCAGGTGAACGGTTCCTTTTTTGCTGCAACCAGCATATTCCGCACCTCTTCGAAGCCTTCCGCAGTAATTGTATCCCCGGGAGCAGCAGGCTCAAAGCCATACACAAGCGGCACATCCACCGTGTTGCCGAGGTCTGCGTTTAGCAGCACGCCATCTTCATCAAAGAATTGTTTGCCCGGCACGCCGGCCAGCAGGCCGATCGGTTCACGCTCCGTTACTTCTACTGTAAGCACTCCCCGAAAAGTCATTCGAACCGATACATCTTTCACCCACGGAAGGGCATAGAGAGAGTTGTAGAGGGAGTTGTAATCAACGCTGTCGGCGCGCAGACCCACAGGCGAATCAATAGACCCCTGCAGGTCGGTTGTTGTGGTGTAGGTGTGGCCCGTAAATTCAATAGCCGTGACGGTTGTATTTTGATCAAAGTAATACCCGGCAACCACGGCAAGTCCCAGCATGAGCAATGCAAGGGCTGCCCATCCGGTTTTACCGGCAGAAAATTTCGTGGTATGTGATTTCTTCTTGGTCAAATCAGGACTGCATTTTTTTGATTATTTCCACAAACTGTTCGCCATAGCGGTAAATATCTCCGGCACCCATTGTTATGACGATGTCGCCATCCTGCACAATCTCCTTGAGCTTGCCGGGAAGCTCCGTTTTGTCCTTGAGGTAGTGCACGTCGCGGTGACCGTACTGTTTGGCGGTATCGGAAATCAGCTTGCCCGACACACCCTCAATCGGTTTTTCACGCGATGGGTAGACATCGGTGACCACAAGAACTTCGGCATCAAAAAAGGAGAGGCCGAATTCACGATACATCTGCTGAGTACGTGAATAGAGATGCGGCTGAAATACGGCCACAATTCGCCGATCATTCCACCCGCGTCTTGCGCCGTCAATGGTCGCTTTCACTTCCGTGGGGTGATGGGCGTAATCATCGATGACAATCAGTTTATCGCTGTCCATTTTGGGCTGAAAACGCCGGTAGACACCCCGGAACCGCTCAAGGCCGGATACAATATTCTTGAACGACATGCCCAACTCCAGGCCGACGGCCACGGATGCCAGGGCATTCTTGATGTTATAGTCCCCCGGGGTTTGAATTGTCATGTCACCCAGTACCTCATCTTCAAACATGACCGTGAAACTGCTTGTTAAGGCGGACTGCTCAATATGAACGGCCCGCACCTGTGCCTGTGGCGTAAAACCGTAACTAATGGTCCGGCGGTCGATGGCGGGCAGGATGCTGCGTACATTGGCGTCGTCGAGGCAGACAATCACGACCCCGTAAAAGGGCACTTTATTGGCAAATTCAATAAATGCACTCTTTACATCATCCAGGTCTTCATAAATGTCGAGATGCTCGGCCTCAATATTGGTGATCACCGCCATGGAAGGGGAGAGCCGTAAAAATGTGCGGTCGTACTCATCCGCCTCAACGATAATGATATCACCCTTCCCGACAACAGCATTGGTTTTATCGAAACTGTGAACACGCCCGCCCACCACAATTGTGGGATCAAAGCTGCCGTCCTGCACCACATGTCCCGTCATGGTGGTGGTTGTGGTTTTGCCATGGGTGCCCGCAATGCCAATGCCGTATTTCATACGCATGAGTTCGGCCAGCATTTCAGAGCGTTTAATCACGGGAATTTGCCGGCTCATCGCCTCCCGGGTTTCAACATTGTCTTTGGCCTTGACCGCACTTGTGTAGACCACCACATCCGCACCTTCGATATTGGAAGCGCTGTGTCCTGCGTAAACAGTAGCGCCCAGCTCTTCCAGCCGCTCCGTGGTTTCCGAGACACTGTTATCGGAACCCGTCACAACATATCCCCGGATCAACAGGATCTCAGCAATCCCGCTCATTCCAATACCGCCAATCCCGACCATATGGATATGCTTTGTTCTGCCGAATACCGGCTGTGTTTGAATTCCTTTACTCATGGTTAATCTTCTGCTCTGCGATTTCAAATAATTGTTCTGCAATCTGCTCTGCAGCGTCTGGTTTCGCAAGATCTTTTGCGGCTTGAGACATTCGCCCCAAGATCTCTCTATCAAAGATCAGTGCTTCAACAGTGTCGACCAGAGACTGATCAATCTCTCTTTCGGTAATCTGCACCGACGCTCCGTTATCGGTCATTGACTCTGCATTCCTGGATTGATGATCGCCCGCCACGTTAGGAGAGGGCACCAGGATCGAGGGTTTGCCAATCAGCATCAGTTCACTGCATGTGCCTGCACCGGCACGAGTAAGCACCAGGTCAGCTGCGCCGTAGGCGGCCGGCATCTCATCGATGTAATCGAAAAGCCGCAGGTTCTCAAATCTCTTCAAATCAATTTCTGACGACAGGTTGCTGTAGTACTTTTTGCCGCATTGCCAAATAATCTGTATCCCAAGATCATCATGCAGCCGCCCGATGGCGTTCTGAAGAGCATTGTTCAGTGCACGGGCTCCGCCGCTTCCGCCAAGGACGAGCAGCACGGGCTTTTGCGGGGTGAATGAAAAATGCCGGAGTGATTTTTCTCTGTCCTGAACAGCGAGTCCTTTGCGAACCGGGTTACCCGTTAGGGTGATTTTATTTTCAGGCATAAACTCTTCGGCCGCTTTAAATGCCGTAAATATTTTTTCAGCCTTTTTGGAAAGAAGGCGATTGGTAACTCCCGGGTAACTATTTTGCTCCTGAATAACGATAGGAATCCCCATTTTACCGGCGGTCCAGCCGATAGGTCCGGCTGCAAAACCGCCGCATGAGAGAACGATATCCGGTCTGAACTGTCTCAGAATTCGGATACTCTGCAGCAGGCTTACGATCAGCTTCAGGGGAAACAGAAGATTTTTTGGAGTCAATCGCCGGTGGAATCCGCTGATCCAGACGCTTTTAATTATGTATCCTGCCTTGGGTACTGCCTGCCACTCCATTCTGTCTCGTGTGCCAACAAACAAGATGTCAGACGCCGGGCTCAGCGCATGAACCTGGTCCGCAATGGAAATGGCGGGGTAGACGTGTCCGCCCGTACCCCCGGCAGCAAGCAGAAGCCGAATCGGCCCGCGTCTATTTGCCGTCTTTTCAGTGCCAGGTTTTTGTTTCAGTGCATTCATCATTACCCGATATAAAATCTTTTTTCGTTGTCACGGCTGTGCTTGGAGATATTTAGCAGAAGTCCCACCATCAGGCCCGTAAAGAGCATACTGGAGCCACCATAACTGATGAACGGCATCGGCAGACCGGTTACGGGAAACAGACCTGTAGCTACGGCAGCATTCACAAATCCGTATAGCGTGATCATGAGTGTGGCTCCTAACGCGATTAATGTGCCCAGCAGGTCGCGGGCATTGCGCGCAATATGCCCGATACCGCGAATCATGATGAGGCAGAAGACCAGGATGACTCCAAAGGCACCGATCATTCCGTACTCTTCAGCGATTATTGCGAAAATAAAGTCATTGTATGGCGCGGGAAGAAAATCGCGCTGGGTACTTTTACCAATTCCCACGCCAAATAGCTCACCCTGGGCGATGGCAATGTGTGCCTGTTGGGCCTGGTATCCTGCGGCTGATTCAAACTGCTCATTCTTGATATCCGTAATCTGCTCTACATACTGCATAACCCGGCTCTGGCGTTCAGCCGAAGACATAATCAGAAAGGCACTGGCAACGATGCCCGCCAATACAATTCCGCTGATATGCACCATGCTCATTCTGCCTACAAACATGAGGCAGAGGCAGATGCCCATCAATAGAGCGGCACTGCTGAAGTCCTCGAGGGCAATAAGAAAACACGTCGCTCCTACCCAAAAAAGGACGGGCAGGAGGGAGTTCTTAAAACTTTTAATGTAATCCTGTTTCCTTGCTATCAGAACCGCAAGATGAACAATCAGGGCAACGGCAGCCAGTGATGAGGGTTGAAATGAAAACCCGGCAACGGAGAGCGACCGGCGGGCCCCGAACACAATATCTCCATAGGTCATTACAGCTATCAGCAGTACCCAGCTTACCACCAGGGCAATCATGCTAAACTTCGCCAGCTTGGAATACTCAATTTTTGAAACAATCAGGATGACAAAAAAGGCAATCCCCAGTTTGAATATATGTCCCGTAACCAGGCTGCCGGCAGTTGTATCGTGGCTCTGGGCAAAATAGACAATGGAGGAGTAGACGGCGAGCGCTCCAAACACCATAAGCAGAATGACGGAAACAAGAAGCACACGATCGCTCTTGCGGCCTTTCGTTTCCATCTCTTCAGGCGTTGTGCCCATGATGGAGCTTAAATTGCTATTTGGTGATGTGTATAAAATATCTGCTGGTATTTTTATTCTGGTTTTGTTGTTAAAGATTGATGACGACCTGTTTAAACTGCTTGCCGCGATCTTCGTAATTTTCAAACATGTCGAACGAGGAGCATGCGGGGCTCAGCAGCACCACTTCGCCTCGTTTCGCCCGCTTACGGGCCTGTTTTACAGCCTCCCTCAGAGTTTCTGTCTCAATGAGATCCGGTACGATGCCGGTAAGCTGCTGCCGGATGGCTTCCCTGGCCTCGCCAAGTGCAATCACGGTATGGACCTTTTCCCGAATCTGTGCCTCAAGGTCTCTGTAGTTGTTGCCTTTATCTCTTCCCCCCAGGATCAACACGATGGGCACGTCGTAGCTGTCAAGGGCATACCACACGGCGTTGATGTTGGTGGCCTTGCTGTCGTTTACATAGCGTACGCCATCCAGGGTTCTGACCTTTTCCAGCCGGTGCTCCACGCCCTCAAATGACTGAAGGCTTTCGCGTATCATCTCATTTTTTATTTCACAGGCGCGGGCAGCCAGTGCTGCAGCCATCCCGTTTTTCAGATTGTGTTTTCCGGGTAAACCAATGTCGTTCAGATTCATGAGAGGTTGTTTTTTTTGATTGAACGTTAGTATGAGCTGTCCCTCATCGAGATAAATACCCTGATCTACCTTTTGTTCGAGCGAAAATGCCAGCAGCCGGGGGGCGGATGATCTCTGTTTTAATGTGTTGGAAAATTCTTTTACAAGGGTATCATCCGCATTATAGATAAACCAGTCGCCGGAGGCCTGGTTTTCGGTGATTCTGAACTTCGACTTTGCGTAGCATTCAAAGCTCTGCCCGTACCGGTCGAGGTGGTCCGGGGTGATATTTAAAAGGATGCTTACGTCAGGGCGGAACGTATCGATATGATCAAGCTGAAAGCTGCTGATTTCGAGCAGGTGATCTGTTCCCGTTTCTTCTGACAGGACAATGTCAGAATAGGCCGTACCGATATTGCCCCCGGTTCGGCAGGGTCTGCCGGCTGTATTCCAAATATGTGCCAGCCAGTTCACAGCGGTCGTTTTTCCGTTTGTACCTGTGATGGCGACGGTCCGGTTTGTGTTGAACCAGCTCGCCACCTCCACTTCGGAATAGATGGCTTTGCCGTTCTCCAGGTAGCTGCGTGCTATGGCAGATGTGGAGGGGATTCCTGGACTGATAACCAGGAATTCACCCCGGGATGCGCGCGAGGTATGGCCGTTCTGCTCGTAACGGATCTGATGGTCAGATAGAATCTTTTCCATCTTTTCCGGAATGGAGCCGGCATCGGAAAGAAAAACGTCTGCCCCTTGTGATTTTAGCAATCGGGCGGCGGCAACCCCGCTCCTTGCTCCACCTGCAACAACGATATGTCTGTCTTTGATCTCTTTCATCGGAGTTTCAGGGTTAAGAGGCTTATAATTCCGAGTAAAACGGCAATGATCCAGAAACGGACCACGATTTTGGATTCCGGCCAGCCCTTTTTTTCAAAGTGGTGATGGATGGGGGTCATCAGGAATACGCGGCGCCCTTCGCCATATTTCCATTTCGAATACTTGAAGTATGATGTCTGGATAATGACAGAGAGCGTTTCAATGAAAAAGACACCGCAAATAATGGGAAGCAACAGCTCCTTGTGGATCATGAGGGCAAAGGCTCCTAAAGCGCCCCCAATGGCAAGGGATCCGGTATCGCCCATAAATACGGAGGCTGGATGCGTATTGTACCATAAAAACCCAATACTTGCGCCCACCAGCGAAGCAGCGAATATGGTGAGTTCGCCGGAACCCGGCAGATACATAATATCCAGGAAATTTGAAAAGTCGGTTCGGCCCGATACGTATGCAAAAATACCCAGGATCAGCCCGGCTATTGCCGTTGTTCCCGCCGCCAGGCCATCGAGCCCGTCCGTAAGGTTTACGGCGTTGCTGACCGCCGTAATCACAAAGATGACCACCGGCATATAGATCAGCCACCCCAGGGTTTCTCCCAAAATTGCGTAGTCGATATTTACATTTTTCAGAAACGGTACCGTGGAAAGGGTGTTGAACTCGCTAAAGTCAGGCCACCAGTAAAGTGTTGCGCCGATAATGATCCCCACAACAATTTGCCCGATAACTTTAAACCAGCCATGGAGACCCGATTTATCTTTTTTAACTACTTTAATATAATCATCAATGAAGCCCACAAATCCCAGTACAAACATGGTAAATACAATCATCCAGGTATATATGTTGTCCATTCTCATCCAGAGCAGTGCCGGAATGATCGTGGCCATGATGATGATTACACCGCCCATCGTCGGTGTTTTGCCTTTGGAAAGGTGGCTGTCAAGACCGATATCATCACGGATGACCTCTTGCAGCTGCATTCGCTCCAGCCACTGTATAATTTTTCGGCCAATCAACAGGCTGATGAGCAGTGCGGTTGCGGAGGCGAATGCCGTTCTCGTGGTAATAAATTCAAAAGCACCAAATCCCGGGGGCGCGTACAGTTGGTCGATCCAGTTAATCAGTTCGTACAGCATTACTTCCCCCCGCCGGTTTTGGATGATGGGGAGGACGATCGTTTTCTGAGGGCGTCACGGGCAACCTCACGATCGTCAAAATGGGTCCTGGACCCGTTGATCTCCTGGTATGATTCATGCCCTTTTCCTGCAATGAGTACAATATCGTTAGGAGAAGCCTCGCCGACTGCATGATGAATCGCTTTTTTACGGGATGGATGGCTGTAAAAAACGGTTTTGGATTGAAATCCAGCAACAATGTCGTTAATAATCAGTTTTGGATCTTCAGACCGTGGATTATCGGAGGTTACGACGATACGATCTGCGTACTGCTCCGCAATTTTTGCCATTTTCGGGCGCTTATTTTTATCCCTGTCGCCACCACATCCAAAAAGGATCGTAAGCTTTTGAGACTCCTCTTTTAGCTCTCTCAGCGTGCTGCTAACATTTTCGAGCGCGTTGGGCGTGTGCGCATAGTCTACGATTACGACAGGTTCAGTCTCCAGGTTCTCACGTGCATTTACGCGCTCCATTCGGCCTGGAGCACCGCTGCAGGACTCCAGTGCATTGGCTACGTGGATACCGTCAAATCCCAGGGCGGTGCAGGCTACGAGAGCCTGAACTGCATTATAAGCATTGAACGTGCCAATAAGCGGAGATTTTAGCTGAAGATCTTCGATATCCACCCTGATTCCGGACTCATCCGCCTGGACGATTCGTGCATAAACGGTTGCATGCGAATCAAGCGAAATGCCGAGCGTCCTGGCCGGAGTATCGCTTACAATCCATTTGCCCAGCGGATCGTCAAAATTGGAGATAGCCCATCCCGATGATTCCATGGAATCGAACAGCTTCTTTTTGGCCTGGGCATACTGATCCATTGTTTCGTGGTAGTCGAGGTGATCATGGCTCAAATTTGTAAAAATGGATACGTAAAAGGGGATTCCTTCCGTCCGCTTTTGGTCCAGCGCGTGCGAGGAGACCTCCATCACCAGGAATTTGCTCCCCATCTCCACCATGCGACTCATATCCTTTGCTATTTCAATCGGGTCTGCGGTTGTGAGGGCGCTGTCGCCAGGTGTTTCATTAAATCGTTTCTCGACTGTGCCAAGCAAGGAGGCGGGCTGCTGCAATTTTGAAAGCACCTGCCAGATCAGAGTGGCTATGGTTGTTTTGCCATTTGTTCCCGTAACGCCGACTACCGTAAGCTGTTTTGCGGGCTGGCCGGCCATCTTCTGTGCCAGCGGCCCGATCAGTGAACGGGTATCGTCCACCACCAGCAGGGCCGTCTCTTGTGAGGGGACATTTTTTTTCTGACTGATGATGACGGAGGCGCCTTTTTCCACTGCTGTTTCAATAAATGAATGGCCATCTGCTGAATGGCCCTTAACGGCTATGAAAATATCGCCTGGGGCAACGCTCCGGCTATCCTGGGTGAGGCGGCCCATCTCTTCCGGTGCCTTGCCGTGCACGGATAATGGGTTGCAAAAGGTTATGAGTTCTGCGAATGTCATTTTCTCCCCTCAGCCAGTGTAACATTCTGCATCGATTGGGCTTTCCCGCGAACCGTTACGGTGCGGCCTTTCCTCATCATTTCTCCGGCAAGCGGAAATTGATTGTAAATCGTGCCGGAACCGATCATGTTGATCTCCAGCCCGAGTCCGCGAATGATGGATGCGGCTTTTCTCATATTCATATCTCGAACATCCGGTATCTTAACAAATCCATCCGGCACATCGCCATCCTGTAGTTTACCTAACTGCAATTCTACTGTTGAGTTTCCGTCTACTTTTTGTGATGGCTCCGGCGATTGTCCGATAATATGAGAGCCGCTGCCAATTGATTTATATCGAATGTCCATGCTTTTCAGCATTCGTTCCGCACTTGCGGCCGGGTACCCTGTAAGATTAGGCAGATAGTTAAACTCAGAGGCTGTATACTCACCTCGGTTCGAGCTGTGTCCACGGATTGAATCATCCAACCCCGCAATCCTGGCCGATATTTCCCTGAAAACGGCACCGGCTGTAAAGCCACCGTAAAAACTGGTTTTCGGTTCATCCAGAAGCACAAGAATCACATATTTGGGATCTTCAACAGGGAAAAAACCGGCAAAAGATGCGCGGTAATTCGGCGAGTAGCGGCCATCGATAAATTTTTGAGCCGTACCTGTTTTGCCGGCAATGCGCAGGCCATCAACAGCCGCCCATTCTGCCGTACCGGAATCACTGACAACCTCTTCAAATACAGGCATGAGCTTGTTGATGGTCTCTTCATCAGCGATCCGGCGGACGAGGGTCGGACTGTTTTTTTGTTTGATGGCGCCAAATTCATCTGTCAGGTGGCTGACCACGAATGGTTTCATCATCTTTCCGTCGTTGGCAAAGGCAGCATATGCCTGGGTGATCTGCAGAGCCGTAGCCTGGACTTCATAGCCGATTGCCATCCACGGAAGTGTAACCCCGCTCCATTCATACGGCCGCTGGAGTCTTCCGCCTACTTCATTATTCAGGTCGATATTTGTGGGGGTTCCGAATCCCATATTGCGGGCGTACTGATAGTAGTTTTTGGGGTCCAGGCGCATTGCGATTTCGGAGGTCGCGATATTCGATGATTTGGCGATAGCTTGCTTGAAGGTCAGGTCGCCAAGCGGATCGTGATCCCGCATCCACTGTCCGTTTATTTGAGTGCGGCCGTTGTCCGGGGTTTCAAAAATTTCATCAAAAGTAACGGCGTTTTGTTCCACAGCGGCGATAGCGGTTACAATTTTAAACGTTGAGCCGGGCTCAAACATGTCCGATATGGCATAATTCCGGCGATTTTCAGTGTCGGAGCTGCCGGGGGCGTTGGGATTGAAGGTAGGGTAGTTGGCCATCGCCTTGATGGCTCCGGTAGATGGTTCCATCACAATGGCCGTCCCTTTACCGGCCCCGGTTGATTTGATTCCGTTTTCAAGCTCCTCTTCAACAATTGCCTGGATGTAAGAGTCGATCGTGGTGTGAAGGGAGAGGCCCTGCCGTGGCTTTTGGCGGGGGGCACCAACATAGGCAAAAATCCTGTTCGACCGGTCCCGCCGTACCTGCTGCACACCGTCTTCTCCCTTGAGATGCCGGTTATATTTCGCTTCAAGGCCCATCCGGCCATCCATGTTGTGGTTTACGTAGCCAAGAATGTGGGCTGACAGCGTGCCAAAGTTGTAGTTTCGCCTGTACTCCTCTTCTAAAATTACACCGTTGCTATTCAAGCTTCGAATATCTTCATAGGCCTGAACGGAGATGCTTTTTTCAAGTACGATATACCGGGAGCCGTTCGTTGCATTTCGAATTTTATTCCTGTAGTAGGAGGCTGCTTTCCCGGTATGTTTGCTCAGGATGGAGCTCACACGGGTCAGGTCTTCCCGTGTGGTGCCGGGGGCATATGGATCTACCGCAATTTTATAAACGGCGGAGTTGGTGGCGAGCAGGGACCCGTTTGCGTCATATATGTTTCCCCGCTGCGCGGGAATTGCGATATCTTCGATAGCCTGTGAGCTCCAGAGTTCACGGAGACCATCACCTTCAACAATGTTCACCCTGAAAATTTGCACAAGAATGGCGAATGGGAGCAGCAAAAGCAGCCCCATGAGGATAAACATTCGGCTCATTATGGATGTGCGGTGGTTCATTCGCTATTTACGGTTCAGAAATAATAATTTGATCAGCAGGACCTGCATTTATGAACCCCTGTTGGCGCGCCTTCTGGTAAATCTCTTTTGGTCCAACCAACCGGTCGTAGGAAAGCCGCTGTTCTTCATAGATTCGCTGGGCCTGGTTAAATTCACGCTCAAGCTGTTGGACCTCCATCAGCGTCTGTTGAGTGCTCAG
>JAAAOB010000123.1 GCA_009909035.1 Bacteroidota bacterium | reverse complement strand
TAAAAAATAGACAACGCCTTTGGATTTACTGCGGCTCAATCGCCTCGGATCCTTCGATAACATCCAGTTTGTCACGATCTATTTCTGCAACGTAATGAGTGCCGCTCAGGGAGTCGTACCGAATATGAAAGAGACGGTTCTCACTCAAAAGGTCGATGGTACCGGTCATGCTCTTCCGGTCAATTGACAGCGTAACGGCACCTTCGTGTGGGTCCAGTATTGAGGCCGTAAGATTACGAATATGCTCACCAAGCGCCTGGTTCCTGTTGATTCTTGCAGAGATACTCAGGTCTTGATCCAGCGACAGTGTGATCACCTCTCCTTTCCGGTACTGCCGCAATGCCCCGAGACTGTCCGAGGGTTCCACGTAGACATACGAGAGGACCGCCTCCCGGTCCATGCCAGCCGGTTCGGCGGCAGCTGAATCACTTGTTTGATTCGGTACAGGCATCAGCAAGTTGTCAACACCCGTCTGCATGGCAAGTGTCGGTGTTCTGACGGATGAATCGGGATCCTGATCAACATTCTCCTCCTGACTCTCCGAACATGAATAAAGAAGCACGGTAATGGAGAGTGCGAACACCAGGCGTATAGTTTTCTTCATAGTCAGTTTTTACTTATTTGATCAAGACCATTTGACGTGTTATAGATTCTGTTGGTGTCTGCAAGCGGTAGATATACACCCCGCTTGATAGTCCGCCGGCGTTAAACGTACGTTCATGCTGGCCGGCATTCAGCGTTCCCTCAAAAAGCCTCGCCACTCGCTGTCCCGCGATGTTGAATACTTCCAGCGTTACGTCTGTGCTTCTGTCGAGCGTGAACTGTATACGTGTGGACGGATTAAACGGGTTTGGAAAATTTTGTTTCAGTGATACCTGGTCGGGAACTTCGGACCCGGTTTCATTGCTGGTAGCGAGTTCAATATCGGCCGAAACGGGCACTTCGATCACCGGATTTTCCGGATCATTACTGCGAACTCTGACTACCGTTTGATATGTACCGGTTTCCACACCAACGGCGTTAAGTGTCAGGTTCACCGTTTGGGTGGAAGCGGGAGGCACTACTCCGGCAGTCTCCTCAGCGATGAGCCAGTTAAACGGGGTATGATTGCGCACGACTTCCAGCTCATCGATATCCATTTGCGCTCCCGCTACTCCATTTCTATGGCCGAAATAGATATAATCCGGTTTACGGCCTAACGGGTACGGGTTGGACGCAATCTGCGTGCCGTTCAGTACATAGTCAATCGTCCGGTTGTTGGGATTATAACGGATCTCCATCTGCTGGTATGTTCCGTCGAGAGGCAGAGGCGTTTGTGTGGAGCCAAAGGCTTGGTCCCCGTTTTCATCAATCGTACTGGCAAAGATTGTGCCTCCCGACACAATGATACCGGACGAAATTGTGGCCGTACTTCCATCAAAAATATAGGCATCAAACGTTTCGCTTTCTCCCTGGACCGATCCATCCTGGGCGGCAATTTTGAACGATACTGTAAATTCTCCCATCGGCTGCGGCCCAAAAAACGGGGATCGCACAAATACCGAGTTGTCTGTTTCTGATCGATGGGGCAGCCGCAGATGCCTGAAGCCGGAGGCCGGATTTTCATCTGAGAGTTGGAATTGCGCTTCCTCCGAAAACGCCCGCCATCCGGCTATTGCGGTTTGGTCGCCCGGGCTGAACCCGTCCCTTCCTTCAAAGCCTGTGGATAAGATGGTTCCATCTTCCTCTGCCTTTTCAAAAACGTTGTTTCCGCTGAATGCTCTAAAACCGGGCGCGGCTTTTACCGTTTCTACCGGCTGTTTGAGCTTTTGCCTGGCAACCGTACCACTCGAAATATCAAAATCGAAATCCCACATCAGATCCGATTGCCCGTCGTTCCGGATTGTAACCGGAACCGTTGCCGTACTATTATCCTGATTCAACACGGCCGATATGGATGTCTCATCCACGCCGGCTACAGGTGCATCGGTTACAGTGGGCCTGTAAGATGCGATCACCCGTTTAATTTCCCGAAAACTGCGGGCACTGTTGGCGGGCCCCGCTTCGTTTGTTGAGGTGATGGTATTTCCCGTTCGCAGACTGTTAAATCTCACATCGGGATTTGAAAAATACTGTATCCCCTGAAAGCCACCGGTTGTATAGGCCATTACCGTGGCATAGTCGTTCGTTGGATTTGAGAAACGGTTTCCCGTGGAGTAGACAAAGAGGCCGCCAAAATCATTCGCTGACGCCGTGGGTTGATTTCGTGCATGAGCACTCCCCATATTATGGCCGACTTCGTGGATTAATGTTGTGTTATTTCCTATCTGCTGTACCCTGTTGACCGAAAACCCCCGCTGCGAATTCCCCGCTGTAGAGTTATTGAGCCAGGCGATGCCCCCCGTATTTGGTTCACTCATAACGGCCGCCACAAGATCGGCCCCAAACTCATCTCTTTTCTGATGAACATCTTCCATAAAGCCGTCAAAGTCGGTTTCAGTGCAGTCTGCCGAGGACCCGCAGAGGTCGAACCTGTTATCAGGGTTGCGGGTCAGCCGCCGGAGGTGGTCTATCGCATCAACAAACCCAAAATCCCCCTCGTCAATTTGCTCAAGAGAGTCACCGGTATAGAATATCTCGTACATGTGGACAAGCCTCAGCTCGATAAATACTTCGCTGTTATCAAGAGCCGTCTGCGAGAGTGCCATCGCGCTGGCAATAACCTGTTCAATAGATCCAAAGGATGACTCATCGGCCCATACACGTGCATTTTCGGTGTACGGAATGAGAATGTCGATTGTAATTTCATCCTCAAGGGAGGATGCCATGGCCGAGAGATGGGGCACATGAGACGAAATAGCGTTTTGCAGCCTTTTTCCCGCATGCGATATCTCGTTAAAAGGTCGCTCGTCAGCCGGCAGAAGGGCGTCCACTGAACAGTAATGGGCGTCGTCATGGAAGGCCGATTCTTTTGCAATATAGTTGCTCTCCGCATCCGGGTCGAACTCGAAGTGATAGACCGAATCGTGCGTGCGGTGAAAAATGCCTGTCAGAATACCATCAGAATAGGTAAACGTAAAGCTGCGATCCGGTTTGCCGGTTTCGTGGGCAAATACAGATATTGTTTGTTCCGTGTATTGCTCGATCCGCCTCACAAACAAAGAAACTTCTTCTGTACGTGAAAGCTGCAGGTTGATTTGGTCTCCTTCCTGCAGCTCTCCCTGCTGCAAAGGTGTGGAATTCAGCTGGTAATAGATTCGTTCTTGAGCCTGTCCTGTAACGGTTTGAGCCGTGAGCTGCTTCGCGCTGGATGGTATCGAATTTAACCTGATTTCCTGTTGGGCAAGTGCGTCGGAAGGAAACAGAAAAAAAAGCAGTATCAGAGATGAAATAGTATATTGAACATTCATAATCATTTATTTACTTCAGAAAAAATATAATTGTAAATAGCGCTATTACCATTTATTGTCAAATCTAAATTCGGCTGCATATAAAGTGTAGCTCAATACCGGAATTCTTTCATAACAAATTGCTCACGTCAATCCATTATTAGATGAAGAATACAACACGAAAAGGCGGCTTGTCAGCATTGGTACTCATCCTGTTTCTCGCTCTCTGTTTTGGTGTTGCGTGGACCGGTGCGCAAGTTTCGCCTGGAATTGCATCCTCTGATTGGTACGATCAACTCAACAAACCGGCGTGGAATCCGCCCGGATGGGTGTTTGGACCGGTCTGGACGTTACTCTATACGATGATGGCCGTAGCTGCCTGGCGGATTTGGCGTATATCGGGTTTTGGCGGCAGCAAGCCGGAGCTCTCCTTTTTTGGGCTGCAGCTCTTTCTCAATGGTCTCTGGTCGCAACTTTTTTTCAACTTGCAGAACCCGGGACTGGCTTTTGCAGAAATTATTCTTCTGCTGGCAGCTATTATCGCCACAACGCGTTTGTTTTACAGGAAAGATCCAATCTCCGGCTGGCTGATGGTTCCCTACATTGCATGGGTAGCCTTTGCTTCCGTTCTTAATGGTACGATCTGGATGATTAATTAGATGTGAGATATGAGACTCGAGATTATTGATGAGGAAATCCCTATCTATTGAATGAAATTTGGATACCTGTCATCTATAATCTCACATCTGCGATCTTTTCTACGAAAACCGGTCGGCAAGGCGGTTGATCAGGTATCCGCTCTCTTTCAGTGCCTGCGTTGCAAATCGCCCAAAGAAGTCTGTTACGGCTTCAAACTCTTTTATAAATCCGGCCTTGTCGTCTTTTTCAACCATCTCGATCAGCCGTTCG
>JAAAOB010000136.1 GCA_009909035.1 Bacteroidota bacterium | reverse complement strand
TCAAGGGCGGTCAGGTTCTCGACCCAGTCGCCGGAGTTCATGTAGATCACGGATCCCTTGTCATTGTGAAAGCCACGGATTTTCGGTTGATGAATATGCCCGCAAATGACGTAGTCGTAGCCCTGGTCTATCGCCAGTTCAATCGCCGTATTTTCAAAATTATCAATAAATTGAACGGCCTTTTTTACGCTGTCTTTTATTCTCTTGGAGAGGGAGAGTTTTCCGCGTCCCATCTTAATTGACAACCAGTTGATCAGTTTGTTAATCATAATCAGCAGGTCGTATCCCTTGCCGCCTATTTTTGCAATCCATTTGGAGTGTTTCATTGAGACATCAAAAATATCGCCGTGGAAAATCCATATTTTTTCTCCTTTCAGCTCCAGAACCAGTTTGTCGCGGATGAAGAGGGGCCCGAGCTGCAGGCTGGAAACCTTTCGCAGCACTTCATCGTGGTTGCCTGTCAAGTAGTAGATGTCCGTTCCGTTTGCCATGCTGGTGAGAAGCGTGCGAAGAACCATCATATGCGATTCCGGCCAGTAATATTTTCTAAAATTCCAGACATCAATAAAATCTCCGTTAAGAATAATCGTTTTAGGATCGATACTGTTAAGATATTGGAGAAGCTCAAGGGCATGGCAGCCTACAGTTCCAAGGTGGATGTCGGATAACACCACGATATCGACCGGACGTTTTTTCATTAGCAGATGATTTATTATGATGAAGTGTGCACTGAATATTTTTAACAAGCTGCTTTCATCAGACATCAGATGCCTCTCTATAATGAAAGGATATACTGTTACCGGATTGTTGCTCCACTGTTATGGCTTGATGAAAAGTTTGTTAATAAATTATGATCTAACATGTTATCTGCGTTACGGTACGTATGAATGAGCAGAGGTTGTTGTGCAGCAAAAGAATTGATTAAGTTTCGGAAAAACGTAAGGTGTGGTTCGGATCTCTGTGATAAACAGATAAATGAATCTCTTAAACTTTATGGTTGAAATGAAGCGGTCGTTAATCAAAAAGAGGAGCAAAGAAAGATCGCTAAAAAAAGATTTTACAAATAATTTATCATAACGCTGCAGAATAAGTTATTTACGTTTATTTGGTATTCATATGGCTTCGCACAATGTTTGAACCGGTAATTTAATGCAAAACCTCCCCGTCCTTCATACTAATATTTTATTGATCGAGGATAATCCCGGCGATATGCTGCTGATCGAGGATTATCTCTCGGAGCTTAGTTCGGAGATCACGGTGACGGAAGCGGCAAGTTATTCCGAGGCAAAAGCGTATCTTGAAAGCCATGATAGAAATTTCGACCTGGTACTGCTCGATTTAAAGCTGCCGGACCTGGCGGGAGAGGACCTGATCACCGCGGTCCTGTCTCTAAGCAGACAGAACCCTGTGATTGTGCTAACTGGTTATTCGGACATGGAGTTTAGTAAGAAGTCACTCAGCCTGGGCGTGTCCGATTATTTGGTCAAGGATGACCTGGATCAAGTGAGCCTCTGGAAAAGTATCACCTACAGTATTGAACGGAATGAGGCCTCCCAAAAGATAAAGGAGTCTGAACAGCGATACCGATACCTGTTCGAAAATAATCCCGTCTCTATTCTGATATGGGATTTAGAAACGAGGGCTATCGAGGATTCCAACCGGGAGGCTGAGCAGCAGTACGGTTTCACAAAAAGCCAGTTCCGGGAACTGATTATTGATGATATCCAAAAAGGGGAGTTTGCGCCTCATATTTCGGAGCATGAGGGCGAATTTAAAGAGGGAATGAACGTTGACCTGCAGGACAATGGACGTCCGCAGATCCATAAAAAACAAAACGGAGATACTTTTTTTGCTGATTTGAACGCCCACTTTTTCACTTATCAAGGCAAACCATCCGTTTTATTGATGATTACGGATATTACGGATAAAGTAGAGATGCAGGAGCAACTCCTGGAAAGCACCATCCGGGCCGAAGAGGCCGAACGCAACCGCATTGCACTGGAGCTGCATGATGGTATCGTTCAGCAGATGGTGGCTTGCGGGATGTTTGCCCAGACGCTTGCCAAAAAAGTAGAAGATAATGATGAGCTTTCAGCCGAGGTGGGGCGGCTGTATGATCTGCTGATCAAGACAACCATAGAAACGCGCGACATCTCTCACAATCTTAAGTCGGCGGAACTTGAGCAGATGTCGCTTCCCACACTTCTGCAGCAGCTGCTTCATCAGCTGACAAAAATGAGCTCGATCCAATTTAGCTTTAACAATCATTTAGATTACGAATCAGACTACGGGGCAAAGGTTCGAACAAATATCTACCGGTCGGTTCAGGAGCTATGCAACAATATCATCAAGCACTCCAATGCAACGTCCGCCGTGTTAACGATTGAGAAGGTGGGCCCATGCCTGTATCTGTCAATTACAGATGACGGAGATGGATTTTCTTACAGTGGCAATGGTTCTGTTGCAAAAGGATTGGGACTAAATAATGTAGAAAGGCGGATGATCAGGCTTGGGGGAACATGTGATTTCGGAAATAGCCAGGGCGGTGGATTCCAGGTGAACCTGGTGGTCCCGGTGAACAGTAAAACGGATGTAAATTAAAGGGAACAGAACTATGGGACACAAACGCCAAGAATCGAACAGACGAATAGTTGAGGCGGACCAGGATCATCTCTCATTTGTGTTCGACACGCTCAAAGACGCCATTTTTACCGTTGATGCAGAGGAGGACGGCACCTTTCGGTTTGTTTCAGCAAATCAACAGTTTTTGGAAAATATGGGGCTCCGCCGACAGGATGTAATCGGCGCTACGGTGGACGAGATTATTCCAGAAGAGTCCGTTGATTTTGTCAAATCGAAGTATGCGGAATCGATCGAAAAAGATGAGAACCTTCGGTGGGAGGAGACAATTCGCCTCAGCACGGGAATCAAGACCGGAATCGTCAGCATAACGCCGGTCTACAATGAGAGCCGGGAGTGTCTGCAGCTGATCGGGTCTATCAGCGATATCACCGAACGGAAAGCGGTGGAGGATGAGCTTCGTAAAGTGATGAATCAGTCGCTCGATGTGATCTGTACCATTGACGGGCAGGGATTGTTTGTAAAGGTAAGTGATGCTTCAGAAAGACTCTGGCAATACACGCCTGAGGAGCTGCAGGGAACACCATTTATGGAGCTTGTTCACCCTGACGACCAAAACTCTACAGCAGAGATTGCCGAACAAATTATGAACGGGTTGGAGACCACCAGTTTCGAAAACAGGTACATACGAAAAGACGGCTCAGAAATTCCCATGATCTGGTCGGCCCGCTGGGATGATGAAGATGAATTGATGTACTGCGTTGGCAAGGATGCCGGTGAGCTAAAGGAGGCGGAGAGACAACTCAACCTGCGGGAAGAGAGATTTCGAAAGCTTGTGCAGGAAGGGGCGGATATGATCGCTATCCTTTCTTCGGAAGGCAACTATCGATATGTGAGCCCCTCGCATAAGCATTTGATGGGATATGAGCAGGACGAACTAATCGGTAAAGATGCCATTGAGATCGCCATTCACCCGGAGGATAAAGAGAAAATTGAGGAGTATTTCAACACTCTTTCACAGGAAAAGAAGATCACAACATCTGTCTACAGGGCACGCACGAAGAGCGGCGACGTTGTGAGATTGAAATCAACCGCAACCAACCTCCTGGATGATCCTGCTGTAAGGGGAATCGTTGTTAACTCCTCGGATGTGACGGAATCGTACTACTTCAACAACCTGGACAAGCTTGAGCGGAAGGTTCTGCAGGATAATGTAGCCGGGAAAGAGCTGAAAAAGCTACTGACAAATTATGTTTTAGGTATTGAAGAGCTTCATGAAGGCGTCATTTGTTCGATCATGAGTATTGATGAGGAAAAACTGTACAACCTGGCGTCGCCAAACCTGCCAGATGGGTTTAAACAACAGATTGAAGGGCTGAAGATTGGCCGTGATGAGGGATCGTGCGGAACGGCTGCATTTCTGGGAGAAAAAATTATCGTTTCCGATATACAAAGCGATTCCCGCTGGGAAAAATATCGCGATCTTGCTGAGCAGTTCGGGTTTTCAAGCTGCTGGTCATACCCGGTGTTTAATACAGAGAATAGAGTAGTAGCCACCTTTGCTGTCTATCACTCAAAATGCAAGAAACCGAGTGAATTTGAAGAGAATACCCTTGAGAGAGGAGCTCAATTAGTACAAACCATTCTCGAGAACCAACACATGCTGAAAGCTCTTCACGAAAGTAACGAGCGGTATGAGCTGGCAACACAGGCTACTTCCGATGCCATTTGGGAGTATAATCCGGCGACCGATACATACATGATGGGGGAGGGATTTACGTCGCTTTTTGGCTACGAGAGAGAATCGGGCTCTTACGGAATGAAATACTGGATGGAAAACGTTCACCCGGACGACAGGCCGAAGCTCCAGTCCAAGGTCGAAGAGATGCTCACCGGCACAGAAAACCGACTGGAGCAGGAGTACCGTCTTAAAAAAGCCAACGGCAGGTATGCTTATGTAAGAGACAAGGCAATTGTAGTTCGGGATACAGAGGGCCGGCCGGAACGGGTGGTCGGTGCCATGCAGGATATTACGCGCAAAAAACAGGAAGAGCTCCAGCTTAAGCTGATGGAGTCGGTTGTAACCAACACACGGGACTCGATTCTGATTACTCGGGCGGAACCGATGGATGCACCCGACGGCCCAGAAATTTTATATGTAAACGACTCATTTGAGAAAATGACGGGCTATAGTGCGGGTGAGGTGATCGGTAAAACCCCCAGGATTCTCCAGGGGCCGAATACTGATTTTGAGGCGATGAAGGATGTTGGGGAAAAGATCCGGCGCTGGGAACCGGCAACGGCAGAGACGATAAACTACAAAAAGAACGGGGAGGAGTTCTGGATCAACTTTTCCGTGACACCGGTAGCCGACGAGACAGGGTGGTACACGCACTGGATTGCGGTAGAACGGGACGTAACGGAGAGAAAAAACCGGGAGCTAAAACAGGCACTTCTATCGGATATTGGCCAGGTGTTTAACAAATCCGGGGGAGTGACAGATGCCCTTGAAAATACTCTCAGTAACATTCAGGAATTTGGCGATTTTGAGCTTTTGGAGTATTGGAAGGTAAACCGGGATAGCAACTCAATCGATCGCACGGCAACCATCAGTGATAGGGATTTCAGGGCGTTCTATGCGTATGATGATAACAAAGTCTCGTTTGAATTTGGTGAGGGCCTGCCGGGAAGGGCTTGGAAAACCGGAAAACGTCAGTTTTGGAAAAATCTACACAAGCGAACATCCTTTATCAGGCGGGATGCCGCAAAAAAGGTCGGACTGCGAACCGGGTATGGGTTACCCGTATATTTCAACGGCGAGGTGACCGGGGTCATAGTTGCTGCCGTTACGGAGACCCGGGACAGAGAGCACTATTTTGCACCGATCCTGGATGATGTGGCCCGTCAGCTTGGACAGGAGATTCACAGAAAAGAGCTGGAAGAGGAGCTGGCCCGGATCTTCAGTTCTGCCCCCGATGTGATTTGCGTTGCAGGGCTGGATGGATACTACAAAAAAGTAAACCCGGCCATGACGGACTTGCTGGGGTATTCCGAGGATAAACTCCTTGAAACCCCGATTATTGACTTTGTGCACCCGGATGACAAGGAAAAAACACGCCGGGAATTTGAAGCATTGAACGAGGGGGAGGGCCAGCAGTACTTTGAAAATCGTCACATAACGAAATCGGGAAAAGTGATATGGCTTTCATGGACCACAAAACCGTTTTATGATGAGAAGGTGACCTACAGTATTGCCAAGAATATTACAGAACAGAAAGAGCTCGAGGAGCTGCTGAACCAAGCCAACCGCCTGGCGAAAATCGGCAGCTGGGAGGTCGACCTGATTGAAAACACTATCTACTGGTCGGACATGACGCGAAAGATCCATGAAGAGGAGCCCGATTTTGAACCCGATCTTGAAGCAGGGATTAACTACTACAAGGAGGGAGAATCGCGCGAGCGGATCAAGGCAGCTGTAGACGATGCCGTTCAAAATGGCAGCAGCTGGGATCTGGAACTGCCCATCATAACCGCCAAAGGAAATGAACGGTGGATTCGAACGATTGGCGAAGCACAGCTGGTGGACGGGAAGTGCGTGCGTATTTATGGCAGCTTCCAGGATATCCATGAGCGAAAAGAGCTGGAGGAACTGTTCACGCAGGCAACCAAAATGGCCAAAATCGGCAGCTGGGAAGTCGATTTTCAAAAAAACAGCGTCTACTGGTCTGACATCACAAAATCGATCTACGGTGTTGAGCCGGATTATGAACCCATAGTCGAGAAACGAATACAATTTTACAAGAGGGGAGAGAGCCGCGACCAGATGCGGGAGGCCGTTCAACAAGCTAAAGAGAACGGAACACCGTGGGATATTGAAGTTCAAATTGTCACACCAAGCGGCCAAGAAAAATGGATTCGCTCCATCGGGAAGGCTGAGCGTATGCTGGATGGAGAATACACAAGACTCTACGGCAGCTTCCAGGATATTAACGAGCGCAAGGGTTTGGAAGAGTTAGCCCAGATGACCACCAGGCTTGCCAAAATCGGGAGCTGGGAACTCAATTTGCGAGACAACCGCGAGAAGATGTACTGGTCGGAGATGACACGGCAGATCCTGGAGGTGGATGAAGAGTATAATCCAACACTGACCGGCGGATTTGAATTTTATACACCTGAGAGCAGGGTAGAGATAGAGGAGGCGGTGGAGAAAACGCTGGAGACGGGAGAACCGTTTGACCTTGAGCTGTTGATCGAAACGGCACAGGGAAGAAAAAAATGGATCCGATGTATTGGAAACGGTGAAATGGAAGAGGGCCGCTGCGTACGCATGTACGGCAGCTACCAGGATATTGATAAGCGGAAACGTGCGGAGCTGGCATACAGAACCGTGGCCCGGGAAAGAGTAAAGATCCTGGAAAGTATATCCGACGCGTTTTACGCTGTAGACCGCGACTGGAATTTTACCTATTTCAACCGGGAAGCCGGAACTCTGCTTGACAAAAATGCCCCTGATGTTGTTGGTAAAAATTTATGGAGTGAGTTTCCCGCTGCCGCTGAAACGGAGCTGTATGACAAATACCACCGGGTGATGGAAGAGCAGGAACCGGAATCCTTCGAGTATTTTTACCCGCCCCAGGAATCCTGGTATGATATCTCGGCCTATCCCGCCAGCGACGGAATCTCCGTCTATTTTAAAAACATTGATGAGAGAAAACGATACCAGCAGCAGATTTTAAACAAAACCCGGCAGCTCGACTCCATTGCCAAGTTTAACGGTCTGCTGATAAAAGAGGCGGAATGGATAACGGCACTTGAACACTGTCTGGATGATTTTGGTGAAGCAGCCGCTGCAGACCGCGTCTACTTTTTCGAGGTCGATGAAGATTATCCGAATGGAGAGCCAACGGCATCGATGAGAATTGAGTGGGTGCGGGAGGGCATCAGTCCGCAGATAGATAATCCTGATCATCACGCCCTGCCTCTCTCTGACATTGACTCCTTTATACAGGAGCTGAAAAGAGAAAATCTCTACAACTACCGGGTTGAAGAGATCGGGGACCAGCAGTTTCGAACATTCCTGCAGCAGCAGAACATCGAATCACTGCTTGCGCTGCCTGTTATTACCGGGAGCCAGTTCCGCGGATTTATCGGGTTCGACGATTGCACCAGCCAAAAACGATGGAATAAAGAAGAGATCGTCTTCCTTGAAACCATTGTGTTCAACCTCTCATCGGCCATCGAAAATGAGGATGCCGAAATCGCCCTTCAAAGCGCATTTGAGGAGAAAACCGAGATCCTGGAAAGTATTGGAGATGCCTTCTTTACCGTGGATGGAGACTGGACGGTGACCTACTGGAATAATATGGCGGAACAGATGCTCGGCATGGAGAGGGATGAAATCCTGGGCAAGAATCTCTGGGAGGTGTACGACGATGCCGTTGAGCTGGAATTCTATCGGCAGTATCATAAAGCTGTTGAGGAGCAGACGACCGTAGAGTTCGAGGAGTACTACCCAACGCTGGATAAGTGGTTTGAAGTCAGCGCCTACCCGTCGCCAAACGGCCTTTCCGTCTTTTTTAAAGATGTGACGGATCGGAAGAGATCGGAACGAGAGTTGAAAAAGCTCAACAAACGGCTGGAGAGGAAAGCCCGGGAACTTGCGGCATCAAATGCGGAGCTGGAGCAGTTCGCCTTTGTGGCCTCTCACGACCTTCAGGAGCCACTGCGGATGATCACGGGGTTCCTGGCTCGATTGGAGAAAAAGTATGAACCGTTGCTGGATGAGAAAGGCAAGAAGTATATCCATTTTGCAACGGACGGGGCCAGGCGGATGCGCCAGATTATCCTGGATCTTTTGGAGTTCTCCAGGGTAGGCCGCATGGAAGACCGCCTGGAGACAGTCGACCTGAACGAGGTTGTCGATGAGGTACTCTCGCTGAATAAAAAACAGATTGAAGAGGATCAAGCCATTGTTGACGTTGATACGCTCCCGCAGGTAACGGCGGCAAAAGGGGCGATGCGGCAGCTATTTTTAAACCTGGTCAATAACGCACTCAAATACCATAAAAAAGGGAGGAAACCGAACGTGGCTATTCGGGTTCGGGATACCGGAGCTCACTGGGAGATCTCGGTTTCAGATAACGGTATTGGCATTCATCCGGATTATTCTGATAAGATATTCAGTATCTTTCAGCGTCTGCACTCTAAAGAGGAGTATGAGGGCAGCGGAATGGGCCTGGCAATTTGTAAAAAAATTGTGGAGACCCATGGCGGCAGAATCGGTGTAGAGTCGACGATAAATGAAGGGAGCCGGTTTTACTTTACAATCCCTAAAAATCTTCAATTGTCCGGGGAGTGAGCATTTTTTTAATCATAAGTGGTTTGATTCCCCTACCCTCTGGTTCGGACAAAATAAAAGTGTCAACCTAAATCAGGAAGAAGCAAGCCGGGGGATGACTTTCTGAGTTTAGAACTCCGAATTACTTGGTTCAGAAACTTAACGAATAACAACCCTCCCTCCAGAATAAACTCAATATTTGACCAAAAAATTATGGGGTCTAAATACTGAAGAGCGGGTATTTTCGGGACTACACCAGATGGTAGGCAAGTCACGGTAGCAGCATGAAAGCAAAAATCTAAAAATCGGTTGAATGAAATACTGGGAAATTTACAAACAGCATGTGCTAACGCAGTGCATTGAACCCGGCATAGAGGAGACGAATCTCTTCTACTGGAGGAATTCCCTTTTTGCAATGACGGTTCAATATCTGCTACCACTTAGTGTAATCGCGTTTGTTCCGGGAGTATATATGGCGGTTGTAACCGACATGACACTGCTGTTGATTACCGATCTGCTGGCTGCTTTAACTATGATTGCCATTGCATTTCTTCCGGGACTGTCATTACAGTTTCGTAAAATTCTTCTCACCTTCAGTCTTTACATGGTATCGGTAGTGCTGCTTTATGAACTTGGAATGTATGGCCCCGGGCTTCTCTACCTGCTGGTAATTACCATATTTGCAGCGCTTATTTTTGAATACAGGTACGCTCTGGCAACTGTGGTTGGGAACCTGCTGATTTGTGTGGCGTTTGGGGGATTGATTTATCTTGATTGGGGAAGCAGCCAGGTGGTTGTACAGTACAACATGGATAGTTGGATTGCCGTATCGTCCAATCTTCTCTTTTTGTGTACCGTCTCCCTGTTGCTGATTCCCCAGCTTTTCGATGGACTGCAGCGGGCGTTTGACAGGCGAAAGGCTGTTGAAGAAGAGCTGAAAGAGAACCAGCAGGCACTAAAAATATCCCTTGAGCAGCTGGAAGAGAAAAACGAAGAGCTTGAAAAGTTTGCATACATCGCCTCCCATGATCTGAAAGAACCGCTGCGAATGGTTCAAAACTTTATGTATCTGCTTCAAAAAAAGTATAGCGAACATCTGGACAAAAAAGCCAACAAGTACATCCATTTTGCCGTGGATGGTGCAAAGCGTATGACGCGTTTGATTAATGATCTGCTGGAGTATTCGAGAGTAGGCCGGGTGCATACAGAAAAAACAGAGGTAGATTTAAATGAGGTAGTTGATGCCATACGGAGAGATTTTTTCGAGGAGGGTGATGAGAGCTCCGACGTGATACATGCAAACGACCTTCCGGTAATTGAGGCGGTGGAGGTTTCGGCTAAAATGCTGTTTCAGAACCTGGTATCCAACGGGATAAAATACCGGGATGAAAGCCGGCCGCCGAAAATTTTTATATCTTATGAAGATCTTCAAACACACTGGAAATTTAGCGTAAAAGATAACGGGATTGGCATTCACCCGGAGTATTCAGACCGGATATTTGATATTTTTAAACGGTTACACGCAGAGTCCGACTATTCGGGCACCGGTATCGGGCTGGCCATTTGCAAAAAAATCGTGGAACAGCACGACGGAGAGATCTGGGTAGAGTCGGAACCGGGTGCGGGAAGCACATTTTATTTTACAATGAAAAAAGAGTGGTCATGATAATATCCAAAGCGCAACACGGGTCAGCTTTTGGCGTCCGGATGCAGCTGGTTATCGTTCTGGTATTGTTGGGCAGCTGCGGCGATCGGACGCAGGACGTACCGGGTGATTTAAAGCCCCTGACGATAGGTGTTACGTCTTTTATAGGTGAAGCGGCAGCTTTTATTGCTGAAGAGAAAGGGTTTTTCGAAGACAATGGGCTGGATGTAGATTTGCGGGTAAACACGTCGGGTAGTGAATCGATCGCACAGCTTATAAGCGGAGAAGTGGATATTGCCCATGTTACCGAAACACCGCTGTTGTTTGCGCTCCTTGATAGCTCATCAAATGTCGAGGACAGACGCGATTCCATTCAGATCGTAGCCAATATGATTATGGCCAACAGAATTCAGAAAGTAGTAGGCCGGCGCGATGCCGGTATAGAATCACCCGAGGATATCGTTGGTAAGCGGGTGGGGCTTGCCGGCGGCACCCAATCGGAATATCATCTCGATTCATTCCTGCTTGAATACCAAATGAAAGTGACGCAAATTGATACGGTTCACATGTCGCCTGATGAGCAGGCTGATGCCATCCGGAGTGGCAACATCGATGTGGCCGTAACATGGGAGCCCCAAGCCTCGCTTATGGAATATGATCTGGGCGATAATGGGATTGAGCTTGCAACACAGCTTACCTACTCTACATTATGGCTTTCCACCGTACAAGATCAATTTGCAGAACAGAACCAGGATATGATGATCTCCTACCTGGAATCTCTGCGGCAGGCCCAGATCTATATCGTTGAAAACCCGGAAGAGGTTATAGAAATAATGTCGGAACGGACCGGGGTACCGGCCGACATTATCGCGGATGTGATATCTCAAATCGACTACGAGCTAAACATCAGCGAACATATGCTGTATCTTTTGGATGAACAACAGCAGTGGATACTCCGCGAAATGCCGCAAGACCAAGAAGAAATTGACACGATAGATATCATCAATACTCGATTTATGGAGGATGTGTATCCAAGTGGAATTACGTTGATCCGATGAATATAAAAAAACGTATATCATCCATCGTTTTTCTGTCGATCCTTACAATTGCAGGATTATATGGATACATCCTAAAAATCACATTCGATATAGACGCTGAGCTGCGGCAAGTTGAATCCATTGAGAGGTTTGAAGAGGGAGTCACCCAGCTTGGCGTAATCACCGAATCCTATCTTTCGACCGGGGATGAGAGATACTACACGAGCTGGCTTCAGATAAGTGAAACCGTTGAGAATCTTCTATCTGATGTGGGGCAGTTTCAACAATATCAAGTTGTGAAGGAGTCAATTCCTTCCATCCGGAGTGCTTTTGAGCTGACCCATAAAATCAACACAGAACCCGGGCTCTACCCGGACCCGGACATGCGGGCAGAATTGAAAGAACGAGCAATCACACGCCTGCGGACAGATGTAAAACAGTTAATGACCTTATCAAATGATGTTTCTAAATCTCATATCCAGAATATCAAAACACTCCAGGTAGATCAACGCCTCCATTATTTGTTCATTCTGATACCTGCCATCCTGGCCATTATTCTGATGGCCTATTTTATGCGTCGGCGCATCGTCCGTTCGCTGCAAAAACTACAGCAGGGAACAGCTGCTTTTGCTGCCGGCAGGTTTGGGGATCGGATTGAACTGAAAGGAAATGATGAATTTGGCGAACTTGCGCTGCAATTTAACAGCATGGCGGAAAAGTTGAAAAACCAGGTAGAAAAGGAAGAAATTCTGATACAAAAACTGGAAAAACAGACGGAAGAACTGAAAAGCTCAAACGAAGAGCTGGAAAATTTTGCATCGACCGCTTCTCACGATTTAAAAGAACCGCTGCGTATGATCCGGAATTTTATGGGTCTCCTGGAAAAAAAGTATGCAGATCAGCTTGATGAAAAGGCAAATAAGTATATTCACTTCGCGGTAGACGGGGCCGCAAGAATGGCCACATTGATCGATGACCTGCTGGAATTTTCAAGAATCGGCAGAAAGCACAAGGAGGTTAAAAAGGCAGACCTCAATCAGATCCTGGAGGGTGTGATGCATTATTATGATTCAAAAATTGAAAAAATCGGTGCAAGAGTTGAGTACGACTCCATGCCGGTGATTGATGCCGTCCCGGTCTCAATGCGAATGCTCTTTCAAAACCTGGTGGATAATGCGTTAAAATATCACAACAGGGTACCACCTGAAATTGATGTGAACGTGGAAGAGAAAGATGTGGCCTGGCAGTTTTCCGTATCCGATAACGGCATCGGGATTGACGAGCAGTACAAGCAGGATATTTTTCTGCTTTTTAAACGCCTTCACAGCTCCGATCAGTATACCGGCACCGGCATGGGCCTGGCCATTTGCAAAAAAATCGTGGAACAGCACGACGGAGAGATCTGGGTAGAGTCGGAACCGGGTGCGGGAAGCACATTTTATTTTACGATCTCTAAACATATTGGCTCAAGCTCCTGAGGCCTCATAAAAAAGGAGTTGATCCGTCCCCACGGATTATTTTCGTTAATATTCAACCTGCGTTTGACCTGCCGCTGTCTCAACTCCCGCCCGATCCCCGCCTGAATGAAAGATGATCTCCTTTACTATGAGGTAAAAATTCAATTTATTGCGTGGGTGCATGTGATCATCCCATTACATGGATATTCATTTCAGAGATACGAGGTAGTTTATGGACCCGGTACATATTTTGTTAGTAGAGGATAACGAAGGAGATATCATGCTTATTGAGGAGGCATTTGATGAAGCAAAGCTTTTGAACCGGATGACCATCCTGAAAGATGGTGAAAAAGCGATCAGGTTTTTAAAGAATGAGGAAGAGTTTACGGAAGAGGATCAACCCGACTTAATCATACTGGATGTGAATCTGCCGCGAAGGAATGGCCATGAGGTTCTTGAATTTATTAAGAAAGAGAGTGATCTGTCTGTTATTCCCGTCATCATGTTAACTACCTCATCCTCTGATGATGACATTACGAAATCCTACAAGAACCACGCAAACTGCTATATAACGAAACCGGTTGAAGTCGAAGATTTTCTGGCCGCTGTTCTGAAAATAGAAGATTTCTGGCTCAGTCTCGTTGAACTTCCAACACACGCCGACTAATGAAACCTGGAAAAAAAGCAGAGTCCATCGGTCTGCTTCTGGTTGAAGACAACCCGGGGGATGCGTTTCTTGTAGAAGAGTTCTTAGAAGAAGCGTTTGAGTATCCTCAGGTAACGCATGTTAAAACTTACTCCAAAGCGGAATCGATCGTATCAGGCGGAGATGTAACCTTCGATGCTATTCTGCTGGATCTCTCACTCCCGGATTCTGACGGAATTGACCTGGTCCAACAGGTATTAAAGATAGCAGGGCCGACCCCCGTGATTATTTTAACCGGCTATTCTAATCTCGAATTTAGTATTGAATCGCTCTCCAAAGGCGTGTCGGACTATCTTTTGAAAGATGACCTTTCGTCCACGCTTCTCTACAAAAGTATTCTCTATAGCATAGAGAGAAATACGTTCTCCAGGAGATTAAAAAAATCGGAGCAAAATTACCGGCATCTGTTTGAGTTCAGCCCGATGCCCATGTGGGTGTATGATCTTCAGAGCCTTCAGTTCCTGGATGTTAATGAAGCGGCAATCGAGCACTATGGCTATAGCAAGGAGGAGTTCCTGGAGATGACGATCCGGGATATTCGCCCTGATGACTCCATAGCAGAATTGGACAAGGCCATATCCAATATTCGCTCAACGGCGGGAGAGAGAAGCAGTGGAATTTTTCGGCATAAGAAGAAAAGCGGGGAAATTATCCAGGTGGAGGTAGAGGGCAGCGGCATTGATTACAAAGACCGGAAGGCGAGGCTTGTTTTGGCGGAAGATATTACAGAGAAGCTACAGGAGGAGCAGCGCCTTAAACAGCTCGAATCGGTTGTGACGAACACCACCGAGTCGGTCGTGATCCTGGAAGCGGAACCGGAGAGCAGCCCCGGCCGGAGCATTTTATACGTCAATGACGCATTTACAGAAATGACCCAGTATCGAAAAGAGGAGGTACTGGGCAAATCGCTGCATATACTCAACGGGCCAAAAACCGATCAGCAGGAAATTAAACGGCTCGGCCGGGCCATGGATGAGTGGGAAATTTGTGATGTTGAACTTATAAACTATAAAAAGGATGGGACGCCTTTCTGGATTCATACATCCCTCGTGCCAGTTCCGGGTAAGAACGGCAACTATAGCCAGTGGGTGGCAATAGCCCGCGATGTAACGAAACAGAAAACGTATGAAAAGAAACTCCGGGATTCGTTAAAGGAGAAGGAAGTCCTGCTGTCGGAAATTCACCACAGGGTTAAAAATAACCTCGCCGTCATATCAAGCCTCCTGCAGCTGCAGGCGTTTAATACCGAGACTGATGAGTTAAAGAAAAAGCTGTATGACAGCGTCTTTCGCATCAGCTCAATGGCAAGTATACATGAACTGCTGTATCAGTCGGAGAGCTTTTCGAAGCTCGATTTTACGGATATCATTGAGAATCTAATCCAGAACCTCGAGCGTGTATTCGGAACAGATACAGAGATAGAGCACACGATTGATAAGGAGGATATCAAACTCAATATCAACCAGGCGATACCGTGCTCACTGCTGCTCAACGAGATCATTACCAACTGCTATAAACACGCATTTGTGGGGAGAGATTGTGGAACGATTGATGCCAGTATAAGCTGTAAAGATGAACGTGTAGCAGTAAGAATCTCCGATAATGGTATTGGGTTACCGGACGGACTGGATGTGGAGAATACAGATTCGATGGGCCTTCACCTGGTGCAAATACTCACAAGTCAGCTTAAGGGCAAATCGTCGTTCAGTTCTGATGAAAACGGGACGGTATATCACCTCGAGTTCAATAAATCAGACGGGAAAGGGGTTGGCAGCTCATTCCTGAAGTGATTTAATTTACAGCTTACTACGCACCCTCAAGCGGATGATTTTTCCCGTACAACACAGTCTTAACTCTGCCTACGTTTATCATGAAGAGAGTTTGAACCGATAAGTTACGTTAAGACCTCATTGACGTATCAGAATCCGGAATATTAGATTTTCTGAAATTGCCTCTTCAAAATTGGCTGTTTCGATTCGAAGTCCGATATTAGAGCTATTATTATCATTCAATTATAGTTCTCATGAGCTATAGCGTGAAAAAACAAGCTCATAGAGTGAAAGAACTCACTTGCAGAGCCGGCTTTAGGTACAAAAATCAGAGGCAAACTTATTTGAAGTGACAGGTTGAAAACGAGTTGTCAGCCGTTATCAATCGATACATTGTGCAATTAGCGATGTGCCTCAGTTACTTCATATTGAGCAGGAGTATGAAACCGATTACGATTTTACTTGTTGAAGACAATGAAGGAGATATTCTCCTGATAGAAGAGGTATTTGAAGAGGCAAGTATCATCAACAGATTAGCTAAAGTGAAAGATGGTGAACAGGCAATCCGGTACTTGAAAAAGGAAGGAGAGTTCCGGGATGTTGGCCGCCCGGATCTTATTCTGTTGGATATAAACATGCCCAGGGTAAGCGGCCACGAGGTGCTGGTGTTTATTAAAAACACCCCCGGCCTGGCGTCCATACCTGTCATCATGCTTACAACTTCATCGGCTGAAACAGATATAATAAAATCGTATCAAAATCACGCAAACTGCTTTATTACAAAACCCATTGATCCGGACCAATTTGTTGGAGCAATTCGAAAAATTAATAATTTCTGGTTTCAGCTCGTGAAATTGCCTTCCGGAGAATAGATCAGTTTATGAACACTCAAAAAAAGCGATACAGATTTTTTGTTATCGAGGATAGCAGGGGAGACTTTATTCTGCTTGAGAAATATCTCAATCGCAGTTTTTCTATCCCGTCTGTCACACGGGTTGCCACCTATGCGGAGGCGGAGGCCGTTTTGCAGGAGGCACATCCATTTGAGTTCGACGCCATTCTCCTGGATCTTTCCCTGCCTGATAAAAGCGGCAGGGATCTCGTGGATGCCGTACTCGACCAGGCCAATGGCACGCCCATTATTGTCATTACAGGGTTTTCTGATCTTGATTTCAGTCTTGAAACGATCCAAAAAGGGGTGGCGGACTACCTGTTAAAGGACGAGCTCTCTCCTGAGGACCTTCAGAAAAGCATTCTGTACACCATCCAGCGAGCCGCGACGGTAAAACAGCTCGAAAACGAAAAAGAAGAGTACAAACAACGGTTTGAGAACAGCCCGGATCCGATGCTCCTGGTCGATAAGCAGACGGAGCTAATTCTGGATGTAAATCAAGCGGCCGAGGAACGATATGGATACAGCCGGAGCGAGTTTGTTTCGAAAGGGTTCGGCGATCTATTTTACGATGACGGCAGCCTGAAAGATATGCCGGAGCGAGCACCGGGGAACCGATCGATCCTTCAGCAGGGTCTGCAGCACCATAAAAAAAACAATGGCGATGTAATTCATGTAGATGTACGCCTCAGCATGGTGCCTTATAGTGAAAAAGAAGCGGTAATGGTATCCGCCACCGCTGTTGCGAACAGCAATCCCGGAGACGAGGAGAGTGACCTGTTGCTATCGGCCATAAACAGCAGCTCGGAAGCAGTGGCGATCTTTGATACAGCCGACAGGATTGAGGAGTCCGGCATCGTGGTTGTGAACGAGGCATTTTCACGGCTGACAGACTTTAGCGCCCGCGAGGCGAAGGGAGAAACCATCAGCCTGCTTTTTGGTGAAAATACGAGCTCCAATGGTGCTGCAGATCTCAAAAATGCGATATTTCACCGTGAAGCCACGCGAACGGAGGTGGTGCTCCATCAAAACGACGGAACCCCGTTTTGGGCAGACGTGCTGATCGACCCGATGGAGGATCAGCGTGGGGTCTGTACGAATATGGTCATGACAATCAGGGATATCACCGAGAAAAAAGAAGAAGAAGAAAAGGTCCGCAAGTCGCTTGAGGAGAAAGAACTTCTGCTTTCGGAAATTCACCACAGAATTAAAAATAACCTGGCGCTGGTTTCCGGCATGCTCCAGATGCAGGTCTTTGACGAGGAGAATGAAGAGGTCCTGAATAAGCTGAACAATAGCATGCTGCGTGTAGAAACCATGGCCAGTATTCATCAGCTGCTTTATGAGTCGAGCAGTTTTTCGAGGCTGGAGTTTTCTAAAATTGTGGATAAGCTTATTAAAACCACCCATAATTCGTTTAGCTCGGAAAAAGACATTGAGTTTGAGATCGAAACAGAGCCATTTGAACTGAACATCAACCAGGCGGTACCCTGCTCACTGATCATAAACGAGGCCATTACAAACGTATACAAGCATGCATTTGCCGGTCGTGATACCGGCTGGATCGGGGCAAAGCTCTATCTCGACGGAGAAACGGTTCGATTCAGCCTTGAAGATGATGGCCACGGGCTGCCGGATGATTTCGATCCATCCAAGGTCTCATCATTGGGAACCAAAATTGTCCGCGCACTGGCAAAACAGCTCCACGGATCCTTTACGCTCGAAAACAGAGATGAAGGCGGCACCCGTTTCACGCTCCAATTTCCCGTCAAAAAAGAGTAGTTCACTCATCAAAAGCTTTTAAGGGAGACTTCCGAAGTCTGCGTGCTTGTAATAAAAGTGAGAAATATAAAAGGGACTGAGCATTTATACAGCCAGAAAAGACTTCGGAAGTCTTTGAGTGCCTGATACTTTATGGATGACACGACACTAATCTATATTATAACCCCTGGCAGATTGAAACCTGACACTACACAAACTATGTACCGCGGGCAAGGTGTTTTTTTAGCCGGCGACTTCTGAGTATCTTCCGATTTGTAATTTCTTCAGCCAAACGTCACAGAACCCTACCAACAAATCGACAGACGAGGTACCATGAGTCAAAAAAAGATCGTTCACGTTCACATCGGGGATCAAAAATATAAAACAACGCTGACGGCAGGCCCGCATGAGCTGCTGGCAGATGAACCGGCGTCAGTGGGTGGCGGGGATCTTGGCCCCGACCCGTACGATTATCTGCTGATGTCGCTCGGCTCGTGTACGGTCATCACCCTGCGAATGTATGCCGAGCGGAAAAAGTGGCCGGTAGAAGATATTTTTGTTGAACTCCGGCATCACAAAGATCACGCAGAAGATTGTGAGGATTGTGACGAGAAGTCCGCGAAAATCGATAAGATCGAAAAAGAAATTGTGGTTAAAGGAGATCTGACCCGGGAACAAATGGACCGGCTCCTTGAAATTTCGCATAAATGCCCGGTAAACCAAACGCTGAAAGGCTCGATCGAAATGAGTGCATCTATTGAAAACAGGTAGAAGCGATTTGGTTTGCTCGCCCGTGAACCGTTATATTCGGGTTCATTTCTCCAATGCAGGATCCATAGAGTCAACTAACGATACCGGATGCCACTAAAATATATCTATTTCGACCTGGACAACACGCTGCTTGATCACAACAATGCTGAATCAAGATCCCACGAGCAGATTTATAACCAATTTCCGGTGATACAACATGTGTCACTCGGGGATTGGCTGAAAACCTACAAAGAGGTCAACCATAACCTATGGGTTCAGTACCAGGATGGAGAAATCGATCGCGATGAGCTTCAGTTTCTCCGCTTTCATAATACCATGGCCGAGCTCGAAATATCCACCGACCGGAGCAAGGAGATTGGCCATACCTACATGGAGACCTACCGGGAGTTTTGGGATTGGATTGAGGATGCCGAAGAGACACTCGAAGCAACATGCCGGAAATTCAGCGTGGGAATTATTACAAACGGATTTAAAGAGACGCAGCATAAAAAGTTCAAGAAACTTAAGATAGCCCGGTATACCGACCGGATGATCATCTCCGAGGAACTGGGCGTATTGAAACCTCATCCTAAAGTTTTCGACCATGCAACGGATCTTGCCGGCGTGGAGCGCGACGAAATATTGTATGTGGGAGACTCCTACTCCTCGGATATTGTCGGCGGAATCAACGCGGGCTGGAAAACGGCGTGGTATACCGCTGCAGAGAGTGAAACAGAGCCGGAGGAGAAACCGGACCTGACATTCGACCGTTTTTCAGACTTGAGACGCTTTCTGCATCTTGAGTTGTAAATCGTTTAATTTTTAAGTGGTTTCATTCCCCGACCCTCTGGGTCGGAAAAAGATAAAAGTCCCCCTTTGAAGGGGGAAGCGATCCCGACGGCTGTCGGGAGAGCTGGGGGATGATCCAGTAGGCGTTGATCCAAGCAAATAAACAATTTTTATGGGCTTAAAACTCTACAAATCATCCCCTATTGCCCCTTCTCCCATGGGGATCCCCCGCGGGAGAAGGTAGACACTCCAAAATAAGCTTGTATTGAGCAAAAAATGATGGGTTCTAAATTGATACCTCGCAGGCTCTGTCGTAATGGAGTTTATTTTTTCAGCTTCAGTCCCAATCACCGGCGAAAAGAAGAGGGATAATTTGTAGTTTAGGGCCAGACTTAAAAAACAAAAAATCTACCCACCATCATGTCTGAAATGACTGCAGCAGAACCCGACGTAACCCTTGAACTTGCGCTTGACCACGGGCTGAATGAAGAGGAGTTTGAGCTCATTAAGACATACCTGGGACGCACACCGACCTTTTCTGAACTTGGTGTTTACTCCGTGATGTGGAGTGAGCACTGCTCCTATAAAAATTCCATTCTGGAAATTAAAAAACTTCCGCGCAGCGGGCCTCAGCTGCTTGTTGATGCCGGCGAAGAGAACGCCGGTCTTGTCGATATCGGTGACGGTTTGGCGTGTGCCTTTAAGATTGAAAGCCACAACCACCCGTCGGCCATTGAACCGTACCAGGGCGCCGCAACGGGCGTGGGCGGTATACACCGCGATATTTTTACGATGGGCGCCCGCCCGGTGGCTTCACTCAACTCCCTTCGGTTTGGATCGATGGATGAGCCGCGTGTCCGGTATTTGCTGGATGGCGTGGTTCGCGGTATCTCGGATTACGGCAATTCCTTTGGTGTGCCGGTTGTTGGCGGTGAAGTTGTGTTTGATGAGGCGTACGAAGGGAATCCGCTGGTGAATGCAATGAGTGTGGGCCTGGTCAAAGTGGGTGAAACGGCGTCCGCTATTGCGAAAGGTGTGGGAAATCCCGTTCTCATAGTGGGAGCAAGCACGGGGCGCGACGGGATTCACGGGGCCACCTTTGCATCGGAAGAGATTAGTGAGGCCAGTGAGGCGAAACGGCCCAGCGTGCAGGTTGGGGATCCCTTTACGGAAAAATTATTGTTGGAAGCGAGCCTGGAAGTACTGAAAACCGGTGCCGTGGTCGGAATGCAGGATATGGGAGCGGCCGGTATCGCCTGCTCCTCGTCCGAAATGGCTGCAAAAGGGGGAGAGGGCATGCGGTTGGATCTCGATAAAGTGCCGATGCGGGAAGAGGGCATGACCGCCTATGAACTCTTGCTGAGTGAAAGCCAGGAACGGATGTTGGTTGTCACTGAAAAGGGACGGGAACAAGAGGTTATCGATATTTATGAAAAATGGGACCTGAATGCCGTGGTTATTGGCCGTGTGACAGAGGGAGATCATGTAACCTATCTGAAAGATGGCGAGGTGAAGGCCAGTATCCCGGCCGATTCGCTGGTTCTTGGGGGCGGAGCACCTCAATACGAGCGTGAGGCAGTCCGGCCGGCATATCTCGACGAGGTACAGAATTTTGACTTTGGAACACTTACTCACCCCGGCGATCACAACAAAACGCTCAATTCACTTCTTTCTTCACCAAACATTTCCTCGAAGCGATGGGTGCATGAACAGTACGATACCATGGTGCGGACGAATACGGTGAATGCCCCCGGTGC
>JAAAOB010000037.1 GCA_009909035.1 Bacteroidota bacterium | reverse complement strand
CTGGAGCGGGCTAAAACCTACGAAACCTACGGCCACTTACTGATGGCTCATGCGCACAAATCACTCGAGCATGAACAAGAAAGCATAACCGTACCCAATTTCTATGAAAATAATAATCCTGTGGAGATCCCGCTCAAACCAAACCTGTCGATTGCTGAAAATGCGCAGAACTACTACCAGCGTTCATCCAAAGCTAAAACCAGAGTGGAGGAATCGAAACGGCGGCTCAGGGCATTGAAAGAAAAGCTCCGGGAGCTTCAACAGGTTCGGGACTCTTTTCAACAGCTGGAAAAGATTTATGAATTTGATGACTGGCTTGATCAGCACAAGGATCAACTCTATTCACTGGATGTCCTTTCTCAAAATCAAAAAACAGAGGCACAACCTTTTCGCAAGACGTCGATTGAAGGGTATGAAATCTGGATCGGGAAAAATGCAAAAAGTAACGACAAACTCACGTCCAGCGCACATAAAGAAGACGTTTGGCTTCATGCCAGGGGAGTCAGCGGTTCCCACGTGGTAATCAGGATGAATAACACCAAAGAGTACCCGCCGAAACATGTGATTTTGAAATCAGCATCGGTGGCCGCCTGGAATTCAAAGGCCAGGGGAGCCGGCCTTGCGCCGGTACTCTATACGAAACGAAAATATATCTCAAAACCGAAGGGATCACCACCCGGAGCTGTTCGTGTACACCATGAAGAAGTAGAGATTGTGGAACCCAAAAAACTGGCGGAATGGACAAAACAACGTTAAACCAGCCTCTTTTTTTATGCGGTATGATGGGAGCAGGAAAAACCACCGTGGGCAAAATCGTTGCGGAAAAGGCATCTACCAGCTTCCGGGATCTTGACGACCTGGTTGTGGATCAAGCCGGCATGAGCATCCCGGATATTTTTGACCGGCACGGCGAAGAAACTTTTCGCGATCTTGAGCGAAAGATTTTGATTAAAACCTCTCAGCAGATGTCGGGGGTGATGGCCCTGGGAGGCGGAGCGCTGCAAAACCAACGAGTCGTTGACCATTTAAAAATTTATGGGTGGCTTATTTTCCTAAACGTGCCTAAATCCGTAATTTTGGACAGACTTATTGGCGGAAAGAATCGCCCGATGCTATCCCACGGAACGAAAGGCCGCGAACAGCTCAGAAACACGATTAATACATTGATGAATGAGCGGCTCCCCTTTTATAACCAGGCCCAGATTACCATTGACGCTGACCGCGATCCGCCGGGTGATGTGGCCGAAAAGATTTTAACTCGCTTAGCTATTTATGAAGGATTCAATAGACGTTAAATCCTCTTCCGGGTCGTACAAAGTATCTGTGGGCCGCTCTATTTTTAAACAGGCAGTTCAGCAGATCAAACAGACCCACTCATTCAAAGAGTGTTTCCTCTTTGTAGACGAAAATGTATGGATATATCATCAAGAACAAATCACCGATGCATTTCACCAGGCAGGCTATACTTTTCAGTATCAGGTAATTCCCGAAGGTGAACAGAGTAAAACAGTTTCACAGTGGAAGAAGCTGGTTGACTACCTGCTCCGGTCCGGAGTTCGCAGGAACACACCGCTTTTTGCTATCGGCGGCGGCGTCACTGGCGATCTCTCCGGATTCGTGGCATCTGCAACGATGCGCGGAATTCCCCTGGTTCACATTCCAACAACGCTCCTTGCCATGGTTGACAGCTCTGTAGGAGGAAAAACCGGGGTAAATCATAAAACGGGGAAAAACCTCATTGGGTCGTTTTATCAGCCGTTAGAGGTAGTAGCAGATCTGGATTTTTTAGAGACACTGCCATCTCGCGAGTGGCAAAATGGCCTCAGTGAAATTTTGAAATACGGCGCTATTCGCGACAAGCAGATCATTGAACGATCAACATTCTTTCTGGAAGAAGATCGCACCCCTGCGCGCCACCCGGAATTAACTCAGCTGGTTTTGGATTGTGCACAAATTAAAGCCCGGGTTGTGGAAAAGGATGAATTTGAAGCAGGCACACGAGCCCACTTAAATTTTGGCCATACCTTTGCACACGCTATGGAAAAAGCTGCAGACTTCAGCAAGTTAAGCCACGGAGAAGCTGTGTACCTCGGCATGCTGGCCGCGATCCATCTTTCGAACCTGACGGGGACGGGGTCTGCCCTGGATGACACCCCGCTGCGTAAGTTCAGAAATCTCTATTCATTCAAAATTACCGGAGAATCTTTGAACATATCCGCACTGCTGCAAACGATGAAACGAGATAAAAAAGTTGTCGACGATAATTATCGGTTTATTTTGTTACATGATTGGCAACAACCTGCCGTTGTTACAGTTACCAATGACGATCTAATAGAAAAGGCCTGGCTCACCATACGTAAGGAACTCAGCTAAATGGTATTAACTTGATTTTACGCTGGATCTATAGCACCTGGAGATTTCTACTCAAAACCATTGGGCTGCTATTGCTGTTCGTTGTGGTGATTGCCGGACTCTGGCTTTTAACTCTTCAGTTGCCGGCGAGCAAGGACTATATCCGGGCATCAGTCGAAGAACGATTTGCGGAACAATTTGCCGGAACGGTCGAAATTGAATCCATTACAGGATTTATTCCGTTCAATACGGAACTGTCCAATGTCATATTATACTCCCCTGAAGACCCGTTCGATAAGCAATTTAGTTCAGAGACAATCTACGTTTCGATGGATTTGTGGGATCTCATCAGGGGAAATATCAACGTAACGGCTCTTGAAATCAATTCTCCCGACGTGCTGCTCAGCCGTGGGGAAAACAGTCTGCTGCTTTCCGCCATTTTTGAAACAGATGAGCCGGGCAGTACCGGTCAGCAGCTGAATGCCAATCGGTTTTTCAACCGGTTTTCTGTTTTTGCTCCAAACCTTACCATTGTTGATGGCCGTGTAGAGGCTGATGCCTCCATTTCATTCCCGGAAGAGACTGGCATAGAGACACCTGTTGAAATATCTGATTTAGATGCTGAATTATTTCTTGAGTCCACGGAGAACCAACAGTTCATTGATATCACCTCACTTACAGCCAAAACCTCTGATGCCGGGTTCCCTGAACTATCGGTCAGCGGCCAGTTTTTTAATGATGGAGAGTTTCTTGAGCTCAATAGTTTCATATTCTCGTCGGACCAGGCAGTGGCGGATCTCTCGGCCGTGGCATCCCCTGTAAACCTATACGGTGAAAATCCTGTCGCCCAGCTGCAAAACGCCAACTATCAGCTCGATATTCAGCGAATCTTCGTTGAACCGCAAATTCTACACCGAATCAACCCCGGGTTTTCCGGTGTCAACTCTTCGATCGATATTGAAGGGCTCGCCGAGGGAACCCTGGATTCTCTGTTTATCGATAATCTGCAAGTATCAGCCGACGACTCGTACCTGCTGGCCGATGGCATGCTTTCAAACCTGACCAGCCCCGCATTCGCCTACGAACTCACGCTTAACAATCTTGTTTTGTCTGACCGCGATATTCAGACAGTGGTGTCTGATATAAATCTACAGGAGGCAAATTTCTCTGCCTATGGAATCCCGACGGTTCGCGGTTCAATCAACGGTACGCTGAACGAAATCACAGCCGGTCTGGATCTGCAAACAGACCGCGGAAGTGCCTCCATCGACGGAGACTACACATTTGAAGACCGGCCCTCCTATTCTCTAAAAGTTGAACTTGATTCGCTTGATATCTCCCCTTTCCTTCAGGATAGTGTAGGCAGCTCCGTGCTGCGTGGCCAAATAACCGCAACTGGAACCGGGTTCGATGCGGATGCCGATGTGCAATCCGATGCTTCTCTCTCCGGCAGCCGAATATCAGGCCTGACATATCAGCAACTGACTGCCGGTATTGACCTCTCAAATCGATCAGGGATATACCGTTTTGGCTTTCAAAATGGTGAAACCAACGGCCGTGCAGAAGGACGTTTTCGACTGGGTGAGACAGACCGTGAATTTTCAACTGAAGCCATTCTGAACCGATTTGATATTACCGATTACGTATCGGGGATTGGCTATGAAACCACGGATTTGAACGGACGTATTTCTGCCAGTATACAAGGAAACAGTGCGGATAACCTGTTCGGTCGTATCAGCATCGAAATGAATGAATCGGTTATTGACGGCGATACATTGCGTCCCCACCAGTTGTATGCGGATATAGACGAACCCGGAGGCGAAAACAGAACGCTGCGTATGACGAGCTCCTTTTTTGACGCCAATCTTACGGGAACAATCTATCCCGGCAGAATAGGCGAAGCGCTCCGCTACTGGAGATCCTTTTTGTCTGAACGTATTCAGGATGAACTATTTTTTAGCGACCGCATCACAAATATGATGCCCGACGTAAACCAAAAAACGGACTCTACGGCTGTGTCCGGCCCTCCACTCGACCTGTCGCTGCGTGCAACGGCTAAAGATTTGCAATTACTCCGTGCTTATATTCCTCGTATCAACCGCCTCTCCTCATCCGGTACAATATCGATGAACGTGAACGCAACGCGCGATGCTTTATCGATGAATGGCTCATTTTATGATGACAGCCTCACGATTGAGAGATCCTCTTTTTCCGATCTTGGTTTATCCTTTACAAGCATTGTAAACCGGGGAGAGACTATTCGAAACAATACCTTTGCCGATCTGCAGGTCAATAGTTCTTCCGTTCTCATTAACAACGCGTATGCCATCGAAGGCATCTCAACCAACGTAAGTCTTCGCGACAGCGTCATCACCCTGCGGCAAAAAATTGACAACGCTCTTGAAAATCTTTCGTTTCTAAGTGAAACAACAACGCTATGGGGTCGTGATCAATTAACAACCACGGTCGATACGCTGACCACCGGGTCACCGGATTACAGCTGGCGGGTGCGCGGGGAACCGGTGGTGGAATATTTCCAGGACAAATCCCTGCGATTCAACGATTTTATATTGAAAAGCCGCGATGATTTTTTCGAACTCGACGGTACATTCAGTAACAATGCCGCCGATTCCGTCAACTACAACATTAGCAATTTCAGTCTCGGCAGGATTTCAGAGCTTATTGGCGGACGAGTTCAGTTTGAAGGTATTTTAGATGGAGAATTTACCACTCGTTCGCTCACAGAAGTCCCGTCCATTCAGGGTGATCTCTCCGTTTCGGGCGGAAGGATCAACGGCCGGCTGGTCGGCGACGTAACGCTTCAAAGCCGCTTCAACCCCGAAACTGATCGGTTCGACACCTCGATACGCCTGCTGACAGATCCTGAAAAATACCCTGACTACATCGCATCAAATGATGGTGTTGGCCAGGATCTTCGATTTGACGGCTATTTCAGAGCACCCGATGACGATATTGAAACCGATGAAGATCTGTTCTACTTCGATGTTGATCTTCGTGAGATCGACATGTGGATTGTCACAGCTATTGTTCCTAAAATCATTACGGAAATGGAAGGAAGTGCATCCGGCCGGGGATTTATCAGGGGCACACTGGATGACTATGATTTTGAAACCACATTCAACATTGACGATGTCTATGGACGACCGTTTTTCACAAATGTTCCCTACACGCTTGATGGAAACCTCCGGTTTAACCGAAGCAACGGCCTGATCTTTAACGAAATCCTGATGGATGACCGGCAGGGTGGAACCGGCGTATTGACGGGCCAGGTTGATCTTGATGATTTCAGCCCGCTGAATATTCTGGATCTGCGTGTTGAAATCGACAATATGCGGTTTATGAACAACGAACAGGATCCAAACGTCCCGTTCTTTGCCGACCTCTCGGGTACCGGCACGGCTATACTGGAAGGAACAAGTGAAGCTCCGGTGATCCGTTCAGCTACACCGATTGTCCTCTCGTCTAACTCGCGAATCTCTATTCCGCTGCAAGAGGAGACCGAACTTGAAGAGAGCCGCCGATTTATCCAGTTTGTTGAATCCTTTGAAGGACGTACGCCGCTGCAGAGGCTCAGCAGCCGCACAGAACGGGACGATGATGAGGATAATGACGATACCGATCTCACATTTGTGGAGCTTTTCACCATGAATATGCAATTTGTAGCGAACGATCCTATTGATGTGCAGCTGATATTTGATCCGGTGACCAATGATATTCTTACGGCCTCCGGCACAGGCCAGATTCGCTTAATCCTGGATGACCAGGACTTTAGCATGTTTGGCCGGTTTAACATCTCCGGCGGAGAGTACCAGTTTGTGGGCGGCGACATCATCAGAAGGCGATTCAATATCCAGGACGGCGGTTCTATCAACTGGCAGGGTGATTTACTGGAAGCCAATCTCGACGTGACGGCCAATTTCAGGGCCCGGCCCGACATCTCCACGCTATTGCCGGCCGGGGCAAATTTCCAGCGGATCCCGATTGAACTTGTCCTTCAGATCGGGGGTACGATCAGTGAACTAACCAACGAGTTCTATTTCCAGATTCCCGGAGGTATTGAGGGGACGCAAGATCCCGCCATTACGGCCCAAATCAACCGGATTAATCAAAATGAAGATGCAAAAGTGCTTCAGGCCTTTGGTATATTACTGACTGGAAATTTTGTACCTTCCGATCAACTTCAAAATCCTGAATCTGGTACCATCACCGGAACAAACGCAATTGTGAACCCGTTTTTTTCGAGCCAGATTATAAATCCATTGCTTTCAAATCAAATTAACTCTTTGCTTCGCAGTGACATAACGTTCGATGTGGACTTTAATCTGAATGCCTTCAACGAAGTCGACCTCGGTGTGGCGCTTCGATTATTCGACGATCGTATTGTACTGCGAAGAGAAGGACAAATTACCGGAGAAACAGAAGTAGGCGATCTTGGGGCCACATACAGGATAAACCGCACATTTTCGCTGACTGCATTTCACCGGCAGGACCCCACGCTCTCAAACCGGGCGGAAACAGAAACCCGACAAACGCAGGAGATGAACGGGGTTGGCCTTGAAGCCCAGTTTCAGTTCAATACGTGGCAAAATCTGAAGCGCAGAATTTCCAACTCCTTCAGGAAGTTGTTCGGTTTAAAAGAAAAAGAGTCTGAAGTCAAAGATGATTCAGACTCCCTTGCAAAAAATTAATATTCATAGAATAAGACAATAAAGAATGAGTAAGAAGAATTTAAGTTCCTTAGAAAAAAAGATTGTAAAGATTTTAGAGTCCTACCCCGATGCATCTATACCTATACCCATACTACTGGATGCACTTAGCCTTTCCTCCAAAAAAGGCCAAAAAAAACTTAAACAGGCCATCAACCGGCTCAAACAGCTGGATATTTTACGAGTCAGTAAGGGGAACCTGGTAAGGCTTAATGAGCTTGCGGTCAAAGAGGACCCTACACTTACAGGCGAGCTCGATGTTACACAGCGCGGTGACGGATATGTAATTGTTGAAGGCCGCGATCAGGATATTAAAATTCCAAGCCGTCAGATGGATACCGGGCTCGATGGAGACATCGTATCTGTAAAAATTACAGGCTATCATAAGAAAACAGGCCAGGCCATCGGTAAAATCGATAAAATTGTGAAGCGTGCCCGCACGAAATTTGTCGGTACACTTACCGAAGAGGCCAAGAATACCTACATCATCAAGCCGGATCAGCAGTCGTCCAGGGTGGACTTTTTCGTTTCTCCTGATGATCTGAACGGTGCGAAGGCAGGTCAAAAAGTGTCGTTCTCACTGATTAACTGGGATGATGTCCGCGGATATCCCCAGGCAAAAATTGATAATATTCTTGGCGAAGCCGGATCCAACGAGGCCAATATTTTATCTATACTGGCAGAAAAACAGTTTGAAGCCTCTTTTCCAGCCGAAGTTGAAGATTATTCCGAAAAAATTCCGGACACCATTTCCGAAAAAGAGATTGCCCGCCGAAACGATATGCGGGATGAGGTTGTACTTACGATCGATCCGCCCGATGCACAGGACTTTGATGACGGACTCAGTATTAAGGTTCTCAATAACGGACACTACTACCTGGGCGTCCATATTGCGGATGTAACTCACTACATGCCCCGCGGGTCCGTCCTGGATGAAGAAGCCTACAACAGGGGCACCAGTGTATACCTGGTGGACCGTGTGGTGCCGATGTTGCCGGAGCGGCTGAGCAATGGTGTCTGCAGCCTGCGGCCGAACGAAGACAAGCTGGCCTACAGCTGCTTCATGGAAATTGCTCCCAATGGAACGGTGGTGGATCACAAAATCGAGGAAACCGTTATTCATTCCCGGCAGCGTTTCGCCTACGATGATGTTCAGGATATTCTTGACGGTAAACGGAATCACCCGTTCGAAAATCAGTTAAAAACTCTTCAAACCCTCGCCAATATTCTGCTTGACAAACGGTTCCGCGAAGGGTCCATCAAGTTCGAGACACCGGAACCGCGCTTTATCCTGGACGACAACGGCAAGCCGGTTGATGTAATCGTGAAAGAGAGAAAATTTGCTCACAAACTCATTGAGGAGTGTATGCTTTTGGCAAACAAAACCGTTGCCCGGCACGTAGATGACCTACGATCAAATAATAAATCCAAGAGTGATCATCCATTCCTTTACCGCGTGCACGGTGAGCCTGACCTGGAAAAGCTTAACAACATCAAAGAGACGGCGAAACCGCTGGGAATCGATTTTAACCTCAACGGAAAAATTACGGCATCAAAAATAAACGATCTGCTTTCAAAAGTTGAAGATACGTCCATCGAAAATATTATCAACGGGCTGATGCTGCGTTCGATGTCGAAAGCCGAATACAGCCCGAAAAATATCGGCCACTTTGGCCTTGGATTTAAGGACTATGCTCATTTTACAAGCCCGATTCGCCGATACCCCGATGTAATTGTGCACCGTCTGCTGAAGCGGTATACCTCGGGCAGCGCCAGTTATACCTATGACCAACTGATTGAGAGCGGTGAACACTGCAGCGAACGCGAGCGCTATGCCGTTGAGGCCGAACGCGACTCCGTCAAGCTCAAACAAGTGGAATATCTGTCTGATAAACTTGGCGAAACATTCAAAGGGACCATCAGTGGTGTTACAGAAAACGGCCTTTATGTCATTTTAGACGACATTTACTGCGAAGGTATGATTCGCGTGAGTGATTTGGGAGATGATTATTACATTTTTAATCCACAATTACATTGCCTTACCGGCCGTTCTAAAGGCAAGAAGTATCGACTGGGTGATTCTGTACATGCCAAAGTTACCCGTACCGATATGGGAAAACGGCAGATTGACCTTGTTCCTGCTGACTTTTAAATCATAGCTAAACTCATGTCATTACTTAAAAAACGACTTCTGGTTTCTATTGTGGTGCTGTTTGCCGGCACCGTGCTCGCTGAAAATTTATATGCCCAATATTTTTTCTTCGGAAAAAACAGGGTTCAGTATGAAACGTTTGACTGGCGGTTTATTGAAACCGACCATTTTGACATCTACTACTACGATTCAAAAAACTACCACCTGGCGCAGTTTACGGCAGAGACGGTGGAATCATCACTCCGGCAGCTGCAAAATGATTTCGGTTCACAGTTAACCGATCGCATTCCGGTCATTATTTATGATTCACATAGCGACTTCTCGCAGACCAATGTTGTCCGGCTCCCCGTGGATGCGCAGGGAATTGGTGGTGTGACGGATAAGTTCAAGAACCGAATGACCCAGCCTTTCATGGGCGATTATGCCGATTTCAGGCGAACGGTACAGCACGAACTTACGCACGCCTTCATCAACGACGTATACTATGGCGGCAGCCTCCAGTCTATCGTACAGAATAACATCCAGCTGCAGTTTCCGCTCTGGTTCGAAGAGGGGCTGGCTGAATATCTTGCCCTGGGATGGGATACACAAACCGATATGTTTATGCGGGATGCCATCCTCAATGACTACCTGCCCCCCATCCCTCAACTGGGTGGATTCTTTGCCTATCGTGGCGGCCAGGCTTTCTGGTACTACATAGAATCGCAATACGGCCGGCCGAAAATCACCGAAATTCTACAACGAATTAAACTGACCCGAAATGTTCCACAAGCCATCACACAATCTCTCGGGCTAAATATTGAAGAGCTTTCGGATCGCTGGAAAGAGTTTTACAGGCAGCGCTATTTTCCTGAAGTGGATGACCGTCGATCTCTCAGTGCAGCGGCAACCCAAATTACAGATCGACGAGGCTCCCGGTCCTATAATACAAGCCCCGCTATTTCACCCAACGGCGACAGGATTGCCATGATATCCAACCGAAGAGGTGTTTTTGATGTTGTGGTGGTAGATGCCAACAGCGGTGAACGGATCAAAACTCTTATTGAGGGATCCGACAGCCCGATGTTTGAGGAGCTGAACATATTGAACCCCAATTTATCGTGGTCGCCCGATGGCCGTAAAATAGCGCTCTCCAGTAAGTCGAAAGGATCATACAATCTTGCAGTTGTCGATGTTGAATCCGGCAAATCAACGACCACACGGTTTCCGAAACTTGACGCCATCAATTCAGTGGCATGGTCGCCCGATGGCCAGAAGATTGCATTTGATGGAAATATCGGCCCATACCAAAGTATTTTTGTTTTTAACCTGGAAACAGAAGATTTCACCAACATTACCGGCGATGTTTTTACCGACAAAGAGCCCGCCTGGAGCAGCGATTCGGAAACGATCTATTTCATTTCCAACCGCGGAAACAATACAAATGTCCACACCTATCTTGCGGGATATTCCGGCATCGTGGATGATAGCTTTTTTCAGACAGACCTTTACTCTTTTAATATCCCCACAGCGAGGATTGAGCGACTTACAAATACTCCGCAGTGGTCGGAAACTCAGCCTGCGGCTACAAGCAATGGCAGGCTTGTCTTTGTGTCCGATCAGAACGGTATACCCAACATTTTTGAGTACGATCTGAACAGCCGGTCGGTCTACCCGCTGACGGACCTGCAATCCGGTGTGATGCAAATTTCTATCTCCTATGACGGCACACGGCTCGCCTTTAATGCATTAAATGAGGGCCTTCCGGATATTTTTGTGATCCGCTCGCCCTTTTCTCAACGTCTGGATCGCCAGCTCGAGCCGAATACCTGGGCTCAACGGCGTGCCGAAGAGACCCCGGCTGAACGCGTGCCCTCCATATCGTTTGCGCGGCAGATGGTCTCCAACACAACGCAGGGAAATGTGCTGTTAACCCAGCGCGTGGAGATGGAGGAGGACACCGATACACAGCAAAGCGATGAGAATGGCCAGGATCAAAATCAGGATACGGAAGAGGAAGAGGCCCAGGAGGACGATGACCGGATCGATTTCAGAAACTACCAATTTGGTGAATCTGTAGTTCGTGATTCAACGCTTGAGCTGCGGGACGATCCCTCAAACTTTGAACCGGAAAATAATGTGACCGATGATGGCCGGTACCGTCCCAAAGATTACCGCCTGCAGTTTTCACCGGATATTACGTATGCGGCCGGACAGGTAAATACCTTCAGCGGCTCATCCGCATTCGCCTTCCTGACACTCAGCGATCTGTTTGGTGATCACCAGCTCTCGGTTGGATCTGATCTTACCTTCGATCTCAGGAACAGCGACTACCAGATACGCTACGGCTACCTGAAAAACCGCACCAATTTTTTCGCCTCCTTTAATCACCAATCCAGGAATTTTCAAACGTTTTCCGGTGAGCTTTTGAGGTTCAGGATATTCGATATCTCTGCTGACTTTCAGTACCCATTGAATCGCTTTCAACGATTTGATTACGGAATTTCAGGTGTCGGTATCTACCGGGATTTCAGCTCATTGAGAGGATTAGGAGGTCAAAACACGCAGAATGACCAGAGTTTCTTCCTCAATCCAAGTGTTACCTTTACAGGTGATTACACCATCCCGCAGCCGGGAAGTATCACTCCGGGTGGCGGCTCACGATACTCTGTCAGGCTTTCTGCCAGCCCGCCGCTTCCGTATGCCGATGAAGAACCTCAATTTGCAACACTACTTGGCGACTACAGGAAATATTTCAATCTCGGCAATCGCACCTCGTTCGCATTTCGCGGATCGGGAGCTGTTTCCGTTGGACGCGATTCTCAGCGGTTCCTGATGGGCGGTATGCTTGGCTGGTTGAATCCTCAATTTAGTGACGCTGAAATACCGTTCGAGCAGCTTGCAAATACCTTCTTCACACTTCCTGCAACGCCACTCCGCGGTCACCAGTACAACACCACGTTTGGCGACAAATTTACGCTTGTAAATGCCGAGTTCCGGTTCCCCTTGTTTGCAGCCATCCTTCCCGGTCCCATCCCCCTGATTCCGCTCTACAACATCACAGGCCTGGCATTCTTTGATGCCGGTGCAGCCTGGGGATTTGACGTACCGTTTGCACGATTCCAGGATGCACAAACCGGGGAGCCCGTTGTATTTTTTGAGCGTGATGCGGAACTTGATCCTAAAATTGCTGAAAAACGCGAGTTTATTCTAAACGGCAATACGGGAGAAGAGCGCATTGGACCTCCACAGGAGGGAGATGTCCGGACAACGGTTATTGACGGGGATATTTTGATGGGGGCCGGTGTAGGCCTGCGCAGCATTTTCCTCGGCCTGCCCGTGCGGTATGATGTCGGGTGGCCCTATTTCAGGGATGGTTTTGACGGAGACCCGATTCACTATATCTCAATCGGTATCGATTTCTGAAAAGCTAACGAATGGGAGTACACCGGAGCCCCTGAATATATATTCCGGTCATTGGTGGTGTGAGTGCGAGGGATGATCATCGATTCTTTCTGGGATCTGATGAACATCCTCTGCTCCCCCTGGTAAAAAACCTCTCGTCATAAAAGAATCTCGTAAGTATCGAAACAGGCTTACTCCTGTGAGCTCACTTTTGGCGTGATCGCGATATCCATTTTTTCGTGCTTCCAGCGATTCTTTAAGTGAATAGTTATGGTGGATTGGGTATCGTCATACTCCCATCGTGGGTATTGATCTCCGTTTTTCGGAACAGCCTCCCCATTCAGTGAAACCAAATCGGGCTCTCCCGCATGCAAAAACCGGAGGTCATACGTCCTGTGATCACTCATCCCGTCATAGCCGCTCTGTACAGCACCAATGGTTAGCCTTAACTGGCCGGCGACTTCATTGTACCTGAACATCGTTCGCGCTGCTTTTGCCCGCCTGTAGTCCCTGGTCATGCCATCATCTTCTACCAAGCGAAAGGTCCCTGCCCCGCCCGTATATATATCAACAAGAAGAGTGTCATTACTTCCGCTTCTTACGGCCGATGCCTCTCTCCTGTAGGGAATCACCGAGCCAGATTTCACAAACACCGGGAGTTGCTCAAGAGGTGCTTCAACAATCCAGGTCTGACCGGCTCTGTACGTTCTGCCGGTATCCATGTCGTACCAGATACCCTCTCCGGGAAAATGAACCCCGCGCTCCCGAACGCCATCGTCCGTGATAGGTGCTACAAGAAACGCATCTCCAAACATAAACTGCCCCGGGTGATCTCTAAAACCGTTCACAATCCCTTTCCCGTTTTGTCTCATTCTGTGTGCATAGGTGTAAATGTAGGGAAACAGGCGTTTTCGAAGGCCACTGTACTTTTGCAGAACCCGTTGCTGTGTTGCAGAGAGCTCACCGTTTTGATTCGAGCCCCCAATCAAGTGCATGACGGGCATAAAAGAAGCGATTTGAATATTGCGAATAAATAGTTCAGAATCTTCTTCTATTTGCATAGGACCTGTGGCCAGTGGGATAGACAAAAACGGATTGTTGTATGTGCTCAATGTTGGATCTGTAATGGATTGCACAGCTTCTTTTAATCCTCCCGGCTTTAAGCGGCCATCATAAACGCCCGGAGGTGAACTCCAGCTAACATCGGCAGGCTCCAGAAGCGGTGCGGGATACTGCCAGGAATCTGGCAGCGAGTTGCCGCTGAGTGGCCTTAGCAATAGTCCCCTCTCGTTTGCGGGATTATCTGCTCTAAATGCAGAAAAAAGGGCCTCAACTTGCGATAGTGGAAGCGGCTGATCCGACACAGCATAGGTATGACCAGCCCGGATCATCGCGCTGCCGGCCGGTGTAACTGTATCGCCCTGCAAATGGATGCTTTTGTGAAGTTCAAAACCGGAAATTGTGCCACCGTCCTGAAACGCTGGGGCTGACTCATCAGGTTCTTCTCGAGATTTTAGCATTCGCCAGGCTCCATCCGGGGGAGTTGGGAACTGTTCAACTACCCAGGAATCTTGCCCCTCTGCTTTCTTCGCCGGTGGACTCTTCACTCCATAGATCAACCCGAAATACCAGTCCGGCGGCATCATAATCTCACGCTCACTAAAAAGGTCAGCGGCGTTGACATCAGGCGACACCGACGACGGAAGGCCGAGCCCGGAGGGCAGTGGTGAGTTATTTCGCGCCATATGGATTTTGTGGATTTGAATGCCATCCGTGCCACCGGACCGGATACGAACCGTGTGGAAGCCCGCTGTTTCAAGCGTAATCAATGACCTGCTGTCATCGGATCTCTTGTCTGTCCAGATCAGACGGTCATCAGAGGGGAATTTCAGACGAAACCGGTCATAGATTTGCTTCTCCGGTCCAAGGATCGTAATGTCATGACGGTTGCTTTCTTCTTGAATGGCATAACCTGTGGTCAGCACCCAGAATGAATAGTTTCCGGGAGATGATAAATAAAATGAAAATTCCAGGCTTTGCGCGGAGTCGGCCTCAGATGGCTTTGAAAGGAGACCGGTGCTATTGCTGTGGTTTACTTTACGCCAGCCCGGTATCTGTTGCTCTGCGGACACATCAATAGAAACAATACCGTCCGTTTCATAGAATGCAGCAGGTGGGACAGGCGAGCAAGAATCCAGGATGAACGCTGCAAATAGAGCGAGAAGAGGAATGATAAACCGATTGAAGTACATAAATGCTGTGTGGAGACTTATATTTATTCATCAGAATATAAGAATACTCCTGACACTTCACTCAACACTCTGGGTTAGCAAACGGATCACCTGATAATTGAGAGAGTAGATCGAAGGTTGAATCCCTCACATACTCAAGTTTCTCATTCGAATAGGTACTATTGCAAAAAATTATGAATTTGCTTTATTAACCTGTTTTTTAAAATCCTTCGACATTTTTAATGTTGGGACATACTGCTCAGGAACAATAACTTCTTCGTTAGTCTTCGGATTTCTGGCGACTCTCTGCGCTCTTTTTACAACTTTAAAACTTCCGAATCCCCGGAGTTCAATGGTTTCACCTCGTTTCATAGAGTCAATAACTGTATCTATAAAGCCGTTAACAACCGCTTCGGTCTCAACTTTTGTAAGACCAGTAGATGATGATACCACATCAACAATATCTGCTTTTGTCATAATATGTTTGATTTCTTCGAATTCATGCCGTTAGGTAACTATGCGGTAATTATTTACCCACACTATTATTCTGTTGGTTAAAAAGAGCTTTTCAATTTAAATCGTTCATTCGATTGCAAAATTTTTATTAAAAAGTAACTCATATTATTTATACATTCGGGGCTGAAGATAATATCAACCTCACGTACTCAATAGATGGAAACCTTCGATACAGTAATTTCGTGGCTATTAGATCTGATCTGGAATACACCGGAGGCTCTCCCCTTTATGGTGGTTGTGCTTCTTTCCTTTGGCATCTTTATTACCATAAGGCTCGGCTTCATTCAAATAACTCGGTTTAATCATGGCTTAAAGGTTGTCAGCGGCCACTACGACGATCCGGAAGATGAAGGAGACATCAACCACTTTCAGGCCCTAAGCACGGCACTTTCGGCCACTGTTGGCATCGGAAACATAGCAGGTGTTGCGCTTGCTATCCATTTTGGAGGCCCCGGCGCTCTCTTTTGGATGTGGATTACTGCAGTGCTTGGAATGGCAATCAAATTCACAGAAGTTACGCTTGCACAGGAATTTCGAGTTACGAATGAGGATGGTACGGTGTCCGGAGGCCCCATGTACTACATTGAAAAGGGGCTTGGCCCGAACTGGAAGTGGCTTGCCGTTGCCTTTTCCATAGCTGCCGCCATATGTGCTTTTCTAACCGGGAATGCCGTTCAGGCAAATACCGTGGCAGATGTTATGCAGACGGATTTTCAAATCCCAAAGTACCTGACCGGACTTATTACCGCGGGCATTGTGGGTGCGGTTATTCTTGGCGGAATTAAACGAATCGGGTATGTTACATCGCGGCTGGTGCCATTTATGGCGACACTCTACGTGCTCGGCGGACTCATTATTCTGATCATCAACTACAACACCGTGATCCCCTCCCTTGTTGAAATTGTAAGCAGTGCATTCAACCCGAAGGCAGGTGTTCTCGGGGTTGGATCCGGCGCATTTATCTTCACTCTGAGCTATGGTGTGCAGCGCGGACTCTTTTCCAATGAAGCAGGCCAGGGGTCGGCACCCATTGCTCACTCAGCAGCTAAGACGGATCAGCCGGTCAGAGAGGGAGTAGTTGCACTGCTGGAACCGTTTATCGACACCTTAATCGTCTGTACCATCACAGGTCTGGTCATCGTTACCACGGGCGCGTGGGATATGCACCACTCCGCAACTGTATCTCCTTCCGCCGCAGCTATCGAATATGTAGTGAATGATTCGGAATCACCCAATACACTCTTCTTTGAAAATGGAGTTCCTGTTAATGGCCAAATGAACCGTTATTCAGCTCCTGTAGATACAATGTACACCAACAGTGCCGAAACCGACCCGTTTAACGGCCGCATTGAGAATATCGACACAACACCGGTAGCGTTCAATCAAAACAATGAATCCATTGAACATATTTATGGTGGTGTTGTTGAAAATGGCGCTCCGCTGACAGCACGCGCATTTGAGATAGGGCTCTCTCCCCTTGCCGGTGGTGGTGGATTTATCGTTACGATTGCAGTGCTTCTGTTTGCGGTCTCTACCTCAATAAGCTGGAGTTACTACGGCGACAGAGCGGCACAATACCTCTTCGGATTTAAATCAATCTTCTGGTACAGACTGGTCTTTGTGGGTATGCACTTTATGGGGGCCGTTACAGCTCTAACCACGGTCTGGGCCTTCGGTGATGTAATGCTTGGGCTGATGGCGTTTTTCAACATTATCGCACTATTTGCACTTTCCGGAGTTATCGTGAAAATTACTCGCAAGTATTTTGAAAATACTGAAGTGTAATTTGAAAATTAGGGGCAATAAAATTACGTCTGATTATGAGTAAACAATCAAATATCACGGTCCTTGATCACCCGGTAGTATCCAGGGATCTGTCGATATTACGCGATAAGACAACTGATATCGTGGAATTCCGCACGGCTATGGCGCGGGTTGCCACCATCCTGGCCTATACCTCGCTGAAAGAGCTGCCACTGCAAGAAACCTCCATTGAAACTCCAATTACCCAAACCCGGGGGTACCGCATTGATACTGACATTATTGTGGTGCCTATTTTGCGTGCCGGTCTCACACTGGTGGATGCCATTATGAACTTTATACCCGATGCCAAAGTCGGCCATCTCGGCATGTACAGAGACGAAACCACCCACGAGCCCGTTGACTACTACTCGAATCTTCCCGATGGCATCTCGGACGGCCTGGTACTGCTTGTAGATCCCATGTTGGCTACAGGAGGCAGTGCGGATGACGCCATCGGGTATCTTAAAAAACAAGGGGCTAAACAGATCCGGTTTACGTCCTTGATCAGCGCACCGGAGGGCATTCAACGTATAACAGAAAAATATCCCGATGTATCAATCATCACAGCCGCGGTGGATAAAAATCTTAACGACGATGCCTTTATCGTTCCCGGTCTTGGTGATGCGGGAGATCGCTATTTTGGCACCACGTAGACGCCTGCTGCCTGCCCTTCTTTTTTTACTGGTTGCCGGCGCCTGCAGCGAGCTGTCTGAATTTGATACACAACAGGTACAATCGTCACTGAATGACTCCCTCGTAACCACCACTGAAAGCTGGGATGTGGAAATGAAGCTGATGAAAGATGGTCACGCCCGAATTTTAATTGACGGCACCTATGCCATCAGCTACCAGCGGCCTGAGCGAAAAGAGACCCATATCGACGGCCCCGTTTATGTTCAGCTTTTCGATTCAGCCGGCAGCGTAGAGACCGAAGCCTGGAGCAAACGCGCCATATATCACGATTCGGACGGGGAATTTGAATTATTCGATTCGGTCCGCGTTCACACTACCGATAATCGTAAACTCTACTCCGATTACCTGAAATGGTCCGATCAAACCGACCGGATATCCTCACCTGATTTCGTTATCATCACGACTCCTGCCGACAGCATTGCGGGTCAGGGATTTGATGGCAAAACCGATCTAACATCCTACACTATTGACGAACCAAGAGGAAGATTCCTTGTTGACTAACCGACCCGTTACATTCTTGCTCCTGCTGTTCCTTCTGCCTCTGCTGAACATGGGCATACCCGCCGGTGCCCAGGCTCAAAACCAGGTGATTATAGAAAATGCCGATCGGGCTGAAGGGTTTACAATTGAAGGAAACAGCGTACGTAAACTTTTGGGCAATGTTGTACTGAGTACCGACCAGATGAGAATGGAAGCGGATAGTGCCTACCAGTTTATCGGCCGCAATCAAATTCATGCGTTTAATATTCAGATTGAGACTGACGAAGAGATCATTTGGGCCGACACGCTGTTTCATAACACATTTACCGATTTCAGTCAATTCAGAGGCCGTGTCATCATAGAATCAAATACCAACACCGTGTTTGGCGAAGTGATCGACCTGATCTCACCGCTTGACCTGGTTATCTTCAGGTCTCCCGTACGGTTTGAGGATGAAGACGGTGTACTCCTTGCAGAGTCCGGCACCTATTTCCAGGAGGCGGATAGTGCCGCATTCCGGGGAAATGTGCAGCTTGCCGACACGGCTCAGTATATCGAAGCCGATTCGCTCTTTATGAACCGCTCGAAGGATCTCTATGAAATGAATGGACGCGTATTTGCCGATGACTTTGAAGAGAACGTAACATTTGAAGGAGAGTACCTGCTGGCTGATTCAACCGGATACCGCCTGTTGAGAGGCAGCGATGCCTGGCTGATGGAGCTCAGCGATTCGAAAACCGACACAACCCATCTGCTTGCCAAGAAAATCGAGCTGATCGAGACCGATACCTCATCAACAATGGATGCCTACAGGCAAGTCCGGATCTGGTCCACAAAATTTTCTGCTGTAGCCGATACAGCCAACTACCGGAACGACGAAGAGATGTTTGTACTTAGAGGAGACCCTATTTTGTGGCAGGATAATATTCAGCTCTCAGGCCCACTCATCGAGGCCACACTTGAAGATGATGAATTACGATTTCTGCAGTCGTTTCCACAGCCATTTATAGTCCAGCAAGATTCCGCAACGGGGCGACTGAACCAGATGACCGGCGACACACTGCACGCACATTTCAGCGATGGGAGCTTAGACCGCCTTGTGGTTTTTAATAGTTCAGAAATTATCTTTCACCAGAAAGATGAAAACGACACTCCTGACGGCGTAATGGAGATGATAGCGGCCGGAAAATCAACCATGACATTCCAAAATGGCGAATTCGATTTTTTTAAAGCCGAAGAAAATATAGACGGGTCCTATCTTCCCGAAAGCCCGGAAAATGCAGAGCGGAAACTCGATAATTTCACCTGGAATCCAAACAGAAAACCACAGAGGCCCAATATCCGTGTGCCCCGGCTAGATCCGATCACAGATGAGCGGCCGTTCGACCTTCCTCCGCGCTACATTCGCTATCTCCGGGGTTTGTTAGAACAAGTAACGCCAAATCAAGGCGATGTCAGTAACGAATAGCCTTAGCCGCAAATATGCAATGAGGCTAAATAGTCAGTTTAGATACAAGATCAGGTGGCAAAAATCTGGCTCTCATTACGAAAAGCTTTGAACTCCAGAGCATTTCCGCTGGGGTCCAGGAGAAACATTGTTGCCTGCTCGCCCGGCTCTCCTTTAAAACGAATATATGGCTCAATTATAAACTCCTGGCCATGTTGTTTCAAACGATCAGCCAACTCTTCAAAATCCTGCCACTCAAGTATCACGCCAAAATGTTTTGCAGGTACTTCGTGGCCATCTACTTCATTGCTCGCCGATTTACCGGCATCTTCAGGACTAACATGGGCTACTACCTGGTGACCGAAAAAGTTAAAATCAATCCACTTATCTGAACTCCTTCCGGTTTCACAACCAAGAAGATCACGATAAAAGGCCAGGGTCTGTTCAAGTTCTTTAACCGGAAATGCCAGGTGAAAACGGGGGATCTTTTGGTCTGTACTCATGTTTAAGAATGTTTTGTAGTTGTTGATATGTTCGGATAAAATATAGCGAATCTGGCAGCATCTGCAACGATGAAAATTGCCGGTTCTACAAGATACAATCTCGTATCACCTCTCCTTCGCGGGAGAGTTCAGATCTGAAAATGGTTGTATCGTAATACGTTGGCTGGTCAGCGGTGTGGCTCATATTTACAGCGTAAACCTCCTGCAAAAAAGAACCCATTATTAATGTTCATTCCCACCATATTCGCGGTCTGTTCTCAGGTTAAAACTTTTTCGATGGTGCTTTGTGTAGCCGTACTTCTCCAGGCCGGCAAAATGCTCCTTCGTGGGGTAGCCTACGTTCCGGTCCCAGCCGTAGAACGGGTACACTTCGTGAAGCTCCGTCATCTTTCGGTCGCGATACACCTTCGCCAGAATGGATGCCGCCGCGATTGATGCAGACCGGTCATCCCCTTTCACCAGGCACGTGTGCGGCAATAGGGTGACAGGCGATTTATTTCCATCCACAAGCAGATAGTCGGGGTTTCCGCCCGTAGCTTCGCTGCATTTTGTCATGGCGCGAAGTGAGGCGTGCAGAATATTTATTTGATCTATGACCTGCGGCGGGCACCACCGGATTGTCCAGAACTCAGCATCCGCTTTAATTCGTTTCGAGAGTGCAGGGCGATCCACTTTTTTAATCGTTTTACTGTCGCGAAGCGCATCGTTCACCTCCGCACCGGGTTTCAGAATCACCCCTGCGGCAACAACCGGCCCGCACAAGCAGCCTCTGCCCACCTCATCCAGGCCCATCACCCGCTGATATCCCTCACTCCAAAGTGTTTTTTCAAAATGGTATCGGTCCCTGTCGTTCACAGTACGGTTTGTTTGTCTCTATCGATTCAGGCTTCAAACGTAATGTAAGAAAACCATACGAACCATCGAAGAGCTGCACTGCCACCAAACCAAAAAGGTGTCCCTGATGCAGGGTGATGAACTAATGAATAATAAACCGATGAAGTGACCCTTTGCAATACTCCTTCGTCGGTTGGGTATTTCTCGATTCATCGGTTCGTCGGTTTAACAATCACATTACGCGGTGACCGGAACAGAATGAATTGTTTACAAATGCTTTCATGCCGCAAATTCATAGGGAAAACGGAGGATTGATGAATTATAAACCGATAATGTGACCCTTTGCAATACTCCTTCGTCGGTTGAGTATTTCTCGGTTCATCGGTTCGTCAGTTTAACAATCACATTACGCGGTGACCGGAACAGAATGAATTGTTTACAAATGCTTTCATGCCGCGAATGCATAGGAAAAACGGGGACTGATGAACTGATGAACTGATGAACTGATGAACTGATGAACTGATGAACTGATGAACTGATGAACTGATGAACTGAAAATTTTTT
>JAAAOB010000068.1 GCA_009909035.1 Bacteroidota bacterium | reverse complement strand
TGTTAGAGGAGGCGTACGAAAAAGCGGAACAGGAGATCATTACGAACCTGCAGCACCGTGTAATGCAGAAAGGAGATAAAAACGCAAAAGCGATCCTCAAAGAAGTCCACGAAGTCGAATCGTAAAATCCATTCGATTAGACTGAATCGTATAAATGTCTTTTGCGGAATGATTTGCGCACGAAAGTTGTCATCATCTTCTAAGACAAAACAAAATAGTCGTAGTTCTAAAATCAGATCGCAATGAGTCAACAAACCGTAGTAAACGAACAGAAAGACATGGAAATTAACATTGGAATTTCAGAAACAAACCGGAAAAAAATTGCGGACGGCCTATCGAAAGTGTTGGCCGACACGTACATGCTCTATTTAAAGACGCATAACTACCACTGGAACGTAACGGGAGAACATTTTCACTCACTGCACGAGCAGTTCGAAGAGCAGTACACAGAATTGGCAGCAGCAATAGATGAAATCGCAGAGCGCATTCGGGCGCTGGGCCATAGAGCCCCGGCATCTTTTCGGGAGTACAACGAAATTACCACTATTGATGAAGATAATGTACAGCCAAAAGCTATGGAGATGGTGCGCAGGCTTGCGGTTGATAACGAGACCGTATTGCGCACAGCCAGGCAGGCCCTTCCTGCATGCGAAGAAGCCGGAGATGAAGCCTCAATAGATCTCATAACCGAGCGGCTGCATACACACTCGAAAACAGCGTGGATGCTGAGAAGTCATCTGGAATAAAATATAAATCTTTGTTATTCTAATACAAGGAAGGCTATCCTGACGGGGTACCAGTCCACGGTACAGTGGAATACCCATTCGTTGTTCGCTCCGGGATATGAATAGAACCGAATGAATAGCAGAGCTACATTACCTCGCCACTGCGACTGCCTTTCTTACAAATTATCACAACCAAACAAAATAATCACAACCAAACAAATGAGGGGATATGGATTTATTTAACAATATGGGTGAAAACTCTGATGTAATAACAGAATTGGTGATCACACACGGAATGAGTCTTATCGGCGCTATTGCCATCTTAATCGTTGGATATATCGTTGCCGGTTGGGCCGCCAAAAAAGTTCGAAAATCAGCAACAAAATCCGGGAAATTTGATGAAACGCTGGTTCCGATACTTGCCCAGACAACCAAGGTTATCATTCTAATTATTACACTATTGGCCGTTTTGGGTCAATTTGGCGTTCAAACGGCAAGCATAATAGCCATCCTTGGTGCTGCAGGTTTAGCCGTCGGACTGGCACTGCAGGGAACTTTGAGTAACGTGGCGGCCGGAATGATGCTGTTGATATTGCGTCCGTTTAAAGTAGGAGATGCTGTCGATATTGCCGGAACAGTTGGTGTAGTTGACGAAATTGGCCTTTTTACCACAGATATGCACACATTTGATAATATCGGAGTTACGATGCCCAATTCAATCGTTTGGGGGCAGGAGATACAAAACCTATCGAGATTCGATACCCGCAGGGTGGATATGGAATTCGGCATTGATTATTCCGATGATATGGATAAAGCCATTAAGCTTATCAAAGAGGTTCTCGCTGAGGATGATCGTATCTTACCGGAACCTGAAACGCTGATTGCAGTGTCAAGTCTGGGTGACAGTGCCGTTAGCATCAGGGTGCGACCCTGGGCTAAGACAAGCGATGTATGGCCGCTGTACTATGATCTGACCAAGCGTATGAAAGAGAAATTCGATGAAAACGATGTGAGTTTCCCATTTCCACAACGGGACGTTCACTTGTTTCAGAACAATTAATGGTCTGTAAGATTTGAAATGTTCTTAGCAACCTGTCAGCATCTATCGGTTCTCACAACGTTGTGAGGTAGCACTGCCATGGTGTAAAATTCTGATACAGGAAAGTGGACCAGTGCCGTTACCATTAAATAAAAGGTATCTACATATAGATCATTATCTGCAATTGAACGGGATTTCTTTGTAATTTTTACATTACGAATGTACTGGTAACGGTACTAATTGGTTCGTGCCGCAAGACCCGAGCTTCGTTTCAGGCATCAAGCTAAAATGAAATGGTAACTGTTTAACAGTTTTAACGTCTGTTTTCTACCCACAAAGGGTTCCCGAAAAATCATTTTTAGTCCTTTTATAAGCCTCGTTCTTGCAGCGGGGTTTTTTTTATGCAAACAATATCCGGCAATCGTGATGGTTAGAGAGTCTGCATCATAAATTACAGGTGATAAATGAATGTCATTTCAGAAAAGTTGCTTCCATAGCGAATGTTGGTTAAACTTCTGAATTACGAAAGCAGGCTTTAAGCCGTAACGCGCAACCTTAAAGACACGACTATTTTGTCTGAAGTAAACAAATCTACTCAACCCAATTCCACGGATCATTTTGAAAACAAATTCGTCTACTTATCAGATGACGGGGAGTTGATTCTAAAGAAAACATCACTCTTTGATGAGAGAGTAATAGCCAGCGTGGATCCTGAACAAGTGGATGAGAAGATCGTGGATCTGCAAAATTCGTTTGAAGATCTCGAGCAAAAGGTGACCAACTTCGTGGACCAACTGCAGGAAGATTCTGCTGATGGGGGTAAGGGCAACATCAGATCGCAGTTCGAGAAACTTAAACGTGACGTGCTGGAAGCAGACGCCGTAGGCGATTTTGAAGCCCTGATCACCGGTGCCGAGGAGAAAGTTGAACAGTTTCTCTTATCCCTGGAAGAGAGTGAACAGGCAGCAGATGATTCTGCAGAGCAAGAAACGGATGATGCTGCAGAAGAGAAGCCGGACACATCGGCAAAACATTCAGCCGCCGCCGATGAAGAGAGTGCCGAATCAGAGGGGGGAGACGAGGAGTCCGGGTTGTCGGAAGAGGAGGAGTACTACAAGCAGCTTGCTGATAAAGCGGAGCAGCTTGTCAATGTAAGCGACTGGGCATATGTTGCCATGGAGTTCGATACCATCGATACATCGTGGGGGGAAGGTCCCGATCCCGGAGATGCAGACATCACCCCATACCGCGAGAAAATTGATCGGCTGCGGAACGAGTTTGAAGAGAAAAAACGGGCACACTACGAAGAGCAGAAGCGCAAACGGGAGGAGAATCTTGAAAAAAAGAAAAAAATCCTGAGTTCTCTGCAAGAGATTGTAGATGAAGAAAAGTGGACGGCCACTCGCGAGGTAGGAAAGCTGAAAGGGAGGTGGGATCGTATTAAAGCGGTGCCGGCGGAAGCAGCCGATGAGCTGGAGAAGTCCTTCAGCCAGCTGCTTGGCACGTTCGACGATCACAAGGTAGACCGCCTGGTAAAAAAGAAGCAGAAAGAGGAAGATAACCTGACGGGCAAGCTGGTGATCCTTGAAAAGATGGAAAAATTTGTTGAGGGGCTTGATGAATCCTCCAACTGGAAAGAGATGGAGAACGATTTTGAAAAGCTTGCCAAACAGTTCCGTAAGATCGGTCGTGTTCCGGCTGAAAAGAACCAGGAGGTCTGGAGCGAGTACCACAAACTTCAGGATACCTTTCACTCCATGCGGTTTAAGCACGACAAAGGGTATAGAAATAGGATTGAAAAACATCTTGGGCGCAAAAAGAAATTAATAGACGAAGCCGAAGCACTCATTGATGCTGAAGATCTTGCGGATGCGGCCCGGAAGGTAAATAAACTGCACCGGCGCTGGAAAAAAGCCGGGAATCTTCCCCAAAAAGATGAAAATGAAATGTGGGATCGGTTTAAAGCCGCCACCGATGCTTTTAATGAGAAGAAATCGGAGAATATTGATCTGCTCAGGGAACAGGAACAGAAAAACCTGGAAGAGAAACATGCGCTGATTGAAAAGGCTGAAGAGCTGAAAGAGTCCGAAGACTGGGAGCAGACACACAAAGATCTGCAAAAGTTAATGGATCAATGGAAACAGGCAGGGCCTGTGCCAAAACGAACCTCAGGCAAGATCTGGAAAAAGTTTAAAGGTGCGATGGATCATTTTTACGACCGGCGCCGTGAACATTTCAAGGAAGTGAAGGAGGAGCGTAAAGATAATCTGAAGGAGAAAGAAGAGGTTCTTGATAAGCTCAGAGCGCTTAAAGATCACGAAGACCCGATCGAGGCTGTCAATATTGCAAAACCACTGCAGACAGAGTTTAAAAAAGCCGGCTATGTACCGATAAAACACAAAAATAGAATGTGGAAAGAGTATCGGGAAATCTGCGATGTGATATACGATCGCTTCAGGGCAGCCAAAGCTGCTGTGGATGTTGTAGGCAGGGAGAATGTTGAAAACTTCTCAATCGACGATATTGCGGATATTCGAAAATTAAAAAGCAAAGCCACCTCTTTGCAGAAGCAGATTTCTAAAATGGAGCAGGAGCTCATCCAAAAGAAGGAATCCCTAAGCTACTTCAAGCCATCCGGGAAAAGCAATCCGCTTCTGGACGATGTGAAGAAAAAGATTGAAGAGTCTGAGCAAGAGATTGCCTCCAAAGAGGAAGAGCTGGCGGAAATTGAAAAAAAGATTGATCTCATCAAAAAGGATGATGGTTGATTCCCCTGGCAGGGGGAGGGGTATCTGGTACCCAAAAAAAGGAGTGATGATTGGCTAAGAAGTACAACAAAAGCGTATTTTTGACGAGTGGCTACCCCGGCGGCATGGAGAACAATCTGCTGGAATTGGCTGAGTCGGTGAACCTGTCATCTTGCGCATCACTGGATGGTTTGGCCAGAAAACTTAAAGCAGAGCTGCCTGCATGTGTGGTGATAGATGAAAAAAACCTGCAAAACCTACCGCAATTTGTTGAAGATACATTTACCCAAAAACCTGGACGCAGGTTTATTCCAGCCGCCATTCTTACCTCAGAGCCCGCGCGCATAGCCCCTCTCTTTGAGGCCTCCCACACCCCGGTGCAGATATTTCACAGGGACGATAAGGATGGGCTGACTCAATTTATCGAGGAGAGCATTCGCAAATCGATCAAGATTAAGTTCTGGGGCGTCAGAGGGTCTACACCTTGTGCCAACAGCGAGAATATCTATTTTGGGGGGAATACCAGCTGCGTACAGGTTGAAATACCCGGTTACGAAAAGTTGCTTATTCTGGATTCGGGTACGGGGATCCGAAATCTCGGAACCTACCTCCAAAACTACAACAGAAGCTCAATTGACGGCGATCTCTTCATTACACATCCCCATTGGGACCATATCCAGGGATTCCCATTTTTCTCGCCGTTCTACAGCAAAGAGAACCGGTTTCGAATCCATATGCCGGAACAGTACCGCGGTGGTGCTGAAGAAATTTTATCAGGCCATCTCACCAAAACATTCTTCCCGGTCACTCTCGATATGCTGGCAGCAGATCTAACGTATGTTACCCAGCCGGAGCAGCCGGAGGATTTTGGAGCGTTTACTGTAGATTACCTGGTGGCCAACCACCCCACAAAAACGGCCATTTACCGTTTTAAGATCAATGGGTACACCATCATTTATGCTCCGGATAACGAACTGCCGCTCACTCGATCGCCTTTGCGGTTTATTGATAAGTTTTGCGAATTTATACATGATTGTGATCTGCTGATCCACGATGGACAGTACGATCTCGAGATGTTCAAGGATCGAAAGGGCTGGGGACACTCCGCGAGGGAACGAGTAGTTGAGCTGGCAAAAAGGAGTGGAGTAAAACGGCTGGTTCTCACCCACCACGACCCGAGCTCCAGTGATCACGATCTCAGAGAACTTTCCGGGAAACTTCAGTCCTACCGGGGTGATACGTTTTCGTTTGTAGAACTTGCCCGTGAAGGACGCATGATCTCACTTCCCGTTGAGTCTGAATGACTGCTTATTTCAGCCATTTCCCGCAGAGTTGATAATATTTACAACCTCAGTTCAATTCTTACATCTGTCAAATGCCACCAAAGGCCGTCCGAAAAGGGCATCATCTCTCACTTGGTGCGTGGCATAACATACTTATTGACGGATTTAAGGTTAGGAACGCCATTTTGGAGGGATTAACCCATTATTTTTTAATCGAACTCAGATTTTACAGGTAGAATCGCACTCCAAGGCCGCCGTTGACATCGAATGATGTCTCCGGTACAAGGTCGAGAAGCGGGGCTACCTCAAAAAAGAGGGTGAGCCGTGTGTCTGGAATAATATACTGCAGCCCAACAGGTATTCTTGCGCCGAGACGCGGATCATCCGCCAGCTCTAATCGCCCGCCAATGCCGTAATAGAGAGCAAGACTGCCGGTGTCAGCTTCAAGCCAGCTGTGCTGCAGGTAATCGACGTGGAGATGAACAGAGCCATTTCCGCCAAAAGACCATGCCAGGCCGGCATCGTAAGCCGTGGATTCGGAGCGCCAGGATTTGAGACTGATGCCGGTAGGTTCACCGAGTATGATTCCAATTTCGGTGTTACTGTATCGATCCTGAGAGAGAGACTCTGAAGGGTTTAAAAGCAATATCAGAAAGGAGAAAACGAGTAGACCGTAAAGAGTATGTTTCATTAGCTAAACTTATTTAAAAATGTCTGTAGGTTGTTAGGTCAATCAATGAATAATGTTTCATCACCATTTCACTGATTTGTTATAAAAAATGAAGCGATAACTTCTTTTCTTAAGATACCGTAATTTTGGGTTACCTGAACCCAATGCGGTGTCGCTGCGAGAAATTATTTGTGTTCTATGCGACCAATCACCCGCCGGGATTTAAGAATTCCGGCTTCAAAAAATCAAAATCGTACAGATGAGTAAAACCCTCCTGATGGTATTTATAAAAAATCCGGTGGCGGGACGAGTGAAAACCCGGCTGGCAGCATCTATCGGAGATGCCAATGCGCTGCAAATTTATAAAACGCTGCTGGACTATACGAGACGCGTAGCGACGGACGTAAACAGCGACCGGCAGGTCTGGTACTCCTCAAAAATAGATCGTCGGGATGAATGGAGTGAACATGAATTTGAAAAGAAATTACAATCAAAGGGAGACCTCGGGGAGCGAATGGCAGATGCATTTCAGCAGGGATTTAGTGATGGATACGAAAAAGTTGTAATTATCGGCAGTGATTGTGCTGAGCTGACGGCTGCACATATTGAGGAGGCGTTCAGGGCTCTCGATAACAATGAAGCGGTGATTGGCCCTTCTGAAGATGGCGGCTACTATTTACTTGGACTTTCGGGCTATATTGAAGAGGTCTTCCGGAATGTAGAGTGGAGCACCGCCGGCGTTTTTAATGCCACAACCAGTATTCTTTCACAGCAGGCTACATCCTATGAGGTGCTGGAGAGATTAAATGATATTGATACAATTGATGATCTCAGAAGCAGCTCCCTGACGTTCGGGGCGATTGAGTAGATTACGTCTATTGCTGATGTATCCAGGCAGATTTTGAACCCTTTATAAAAAATTATGAAAATCAGCATTATTATTCCCGCGTTAAACGAGGAGCGCGTGATCGGAAGGGTACTCCGGACCATCGGGGAACAGGCGGAGAGGGAACTCCACCAGATTATCGTTGCGGACGGGGGAAGCAGCGACCGCACGGCGGAAGTGGCTGCAGAAAACGGGGCGGACGTGATTACTTGTGAGAAACGCGGCCGGGCGGCTCAGATGAACTGCGGAGCTGAAGCGGCAACCGGCGACCTTTACTACTTTTTACATGCCGATACAACCCCCCCGGCTGGATTCGATCGTGAGATCCGGGCTGCTGTGCACAGCGGTGCCGGCGCGGGATGTTTCAGGCTGCAGTTTACGAATGATCACCCGGTCCTTCGGTTTTACAGCTGGTGTACAAGGTTTAAAGCCACAATTTTGAGGTTCGGGGATCAATCACTTTTCGTAAAGCCGGACCTTTTCAGGCAAATCGGCGGGTTTAATGAATCGTTAGTGCTGATGGAGGATCAGCAGATTGTCCGCGACCTGGCCAAAGCGTCAAGCTTTATGGTTTTGGAACAGTATGTACGCACATCGTCACGAAAATATGAGGATAATGGAGTCTTCAGGTTGCAGCTTATCTTCACAATTATACTGCTTTTATACTATGCAGGTGCAAGCCAGGAGCTTCTTGTTCACCTCTACCGCTCGCTCATTAACACATGATTAGAATGTAAAATCAGGGAGTAACATGAGGAAATTCTCTCTTTTTTTTCGTAATCTTGAGCCTGTTAAAAATTAATTGATGTAGCAGTATATGTCCCATATCCGATACGGATTCGCTCTCTTGTTTTTTGCAACGCTTGCCCCCGCTCTAAACGCCCAGTTTCTGTTTGAAAGAGACGCTACGGACGTGAATCAGCTTAGCCTTTCCATAACAAATGTAGGGGTCATCGGGAAATCAGATGTACGCAATAATCCGGATGGCGGTGCCTCCATGCGGTTTCCAATAAACTCTGGCACAGAACATTTGTTTGAGGCCGGCCTCTGGATTGGAGGCCAGGTGCAGGGCGGTCTTCGGTTTTCGAGTGCCGCTGTCACCAATCCCTCAGGATATAGCAGGGGCCAGGCGGGATATGAATTTACGCCCGACGGAGCTCTTCGGTTCGAGGGTCCCGAAACCGGGCTTGGCATCAGTGATCAGGATGTGATTGCCAATTTCACAGACAAAAACCTGGTGGTTCCGGGTACAACTACTCAGATTACCGACCACAGCGACCCACTCTATGCCGATGTTGAGCAGACCAGCCTGAACTGGTCATTTCCTTTTACAGAGAACTTTTCCATCATCCGGCTCGATATTACGAACAACAGCCAAATTCACTCCGGTAATCCCGAAGGATTTGTGTGGGACAGCGTCTACGTAGGACAGTATGCCGATATCGTGGTCCGGAATGTATTTACCACACAAGACCAGGGATCAGCATTTTTTAACAAAGGTGGCTTGGGTTATCTCGATGATGTCTACACGACCTACGCCTTTGATGCCGGCTCAAACGACAGTCCCAGTATCAATACTTATGGGGGGATCACACTTTTGGGTTCGGAAGTGACGGACCCTGAAACCGGGGAAACGATTTTTTACCACCCGATGAACCCGGTAGTTGAAGATTTTGGCATTGGTACCCCGGTGGTGGATCCAAGCTACTGGCTCTTCAGTGCGGGAACCGGCGTGTTCCAGGGGCCGAACAGCGATCAGCTGCGGTATGACCGTATGACACGTGAATTCCCGCTGGATGAACGAGAGCCTGCGGCCACTCAAACTAACCGCGAGCGCCTTCGAACCGACGGGCAGGAATCAAACGGGAACTATATTTCAATGATATCGATTGGCCCGTTTCGTTCTATTGAGCCGGGTGAGACCATCTCTGTCTACTTCGGATTTGTTGCCGCTGAAAAGCCGGCCGACTTCCAGGGGGTCGGTGGCAAGCCTGTGGATAACGAAACGACCCGCGAATCGTTTGTGGAGGCCATCAACTCCATGTTTCGTGTATTCCTGGGCGAGGATACTGACAGCACCGGGATTTACACTGCTGAAAAAGATGTAAGCAATACGGGCCGGCTCGATCGGTTTCGTTTTCCTACCCCGCCTGATCCCCCGAAATTCAGGGTAGAGCTCGATGAAGGAACGGCTACGATATTTTGGGATCGCAGTGCAGAAGAATCGGTTGACCCGATCACCAACGAGCAGGATTTTGAAGGATACAAAATTTACAGGACCGATCTCGGAGATGACCTCAATCCAACTCCGCGCGTAATCCGCGAATACGACACGCCGGGCAATGATGTGGGCTTTAACACAGGATTTGATGAGGTGCGGCTGGATGAGCCCGTCACCTTTACCGGGGATGAGACCGAATATTGGTATCAATTTGAGGTGGATGGGCTGCTGAGCGGGTGGCAGTACCAGTTTTCGGTTACCTCGTTCGATTTTGGAAGTGAACAGTTTGCCATTGAGTCGCTGGAAACAAGCGCAAACCAGAATGCCGTGCGTGTATTCCCGGGCACACCGCCCAATCCCCGGTTCGAGGATGATGATAATGAGGAGTTCGAAGTAGGCGTCTACCCCAATCCCTACCGCGTAAATGCCGCGTGGGATGGCGGTACGGAGCAAACGCGTAAAATTATGTTCTACAACCTGCCGGAACGGGCCGAACTCAGAGTCTATACACTGGCGGGAGAAATTGTGGCCGAGCGAACCCACACCAGCGACAGCATAGGAGAAATTGAGTGGTACAACCAGTTCAGTTCGGAAAACAGGGTGCTTTCGGGAGGAGAGCTTGCGTGGGATCTGCTCTCCGAGGCCAACCAAAACTTAACAACAGGGTTATATCTCTACTCAGTAAAAGATTTAGATTCAGGACACGTACAAACCGGCAAGTTTGCCATCATTAAATAGTCTCTTCAATCCATAACAAAACCTCAACAACATGAAAAAAAAGATACAAATTGTACTTGGGTTCATGCTGCTGTTCGGCTTCATCGGAGCTGAATTTGCGGCCGCCCAGCAGGATGTAACTATCCGCGATTTAAACACTTACGATAATCTAACCGATGTGGATCAGATTGAACAGCACCCGCTCACCGGTGAGTCTGTTCGGTTGACCGCAATTATAGCGAGCAATCCCAAAACGTCCGGCCTTGCGAGCTTCACAGAACCCGATGAGGGAGAGATCGGGATTGGCCGAATACACGTATTTATGACCGATACCACCGCCCTCGAAGCAGGACGGGACGGGATGTCGATGCAGATCGTCCAGGGCTCGGGTACCGATCAGTTCCTGAACGTGGAGAACCTGGAGCTTGGCGACGTTATTACTGTCGTCGGTCGATTGACATTTTTTAGTAATGTCAGTCAGTTTGTGATTGATGAGATCGAAACAAACCTCGGGAACGCGAACAACGATTTTGACGGACTGGAGCGATTCCGGCCGCTTCTGGATCCTGTGGAAGTAACCCCGGCAGATTTTCATATCGAAACCGGCCCCAACGAAGTAGACCTGGACCTGGAAGCATACCAAAAATTTAACGGTATGTATGTCCGGATTTCTGAGGGTACGATGGCGAACTACAGCGGCGATACCGAACGTCCTAACTTTACTGTAAATAAGGATGGCTCATTTACGCCATTACGCGATATTTCGCTCCGATACCGGAATGACAAAAATGACAACTACAGGGAAGGCTACAACTTCCGGCGACAAGCTGTTGACGGTGATTTTGTGCGTCCGCCGATCGGTTCTGCTGTTAATATAAATGGATTCCTCGTTATCAACGACTTTGAAGAGGGATATTCGTTTACAAACGGACTCGGGCTCTTTATCTCACCAATGGAAGATGGCGTTCTCTGGATCGATAATGATACACGTCTTGTCAATGGTGAATCTCAAAACGGCGAATTTGAATGGCCTGTTGACTTCGAGTTTATTGCGGCACCACCGCAGGTTCTGACCGTGGATTTTGATCCGCCGCTCGATAACGGCATCTACACGCCGGATCAGCAAGTAAGTATTACAGCCCTGACCTCCGCACCGGACGATGACCCATCCGTGACGATTGACTCTGTCGTTGTGAATTATACAACCAACTCGCTTGGAACACAGCAGTTTGTGATGGATAATACAGGAACAGATGAGTATTCCTTTACGCTGCCGGATCTTGTTGCCTTCGAATCACCGACACTCTTTGTTGAAGCGTTTGGAAGCAACGGATTGAGCGGGCGATTTCCGACGACGGGATCCCTGTCGTTCTTTGTTGACGGCGGTACGATCACATCTATCGAATCGATACAACGAACCGGTGATGATGAGCTCGGCGCCAGCTCGCTTGAAGGTCTCTCAGAACTGGAGTACGACATCACGGCTACGGTAGTTTCAGCACCGGCCGATGGTGTGATTGCTGTTCAGGACAACACCACTCCGTGGTCCGGAATCTTCTTGGCCGTGGAAACCGGTACCTCTTCGCTACAGCGCGGAGATGTGATTAACATCACCGGTGCAACGGTTAACGAGGCAAGCGTGGCAAGTAACAGCAATACCTATACCTATCTCTCGAACGTGGAATTTACAACCGTGAGCTCAAGCCCGGACCTCTCAGGTGTAGTTCCGGTACTGACGACGGATCAATTTAATGAACCCGTAGCCCCCGGCGAAGCCTGGGAGGGTATGCTGGTAAGTTTTGAGAATCCAGTGCTGACTTCTGCCGAATCGTTTGGTGAATTCCGGTTCGCCTCCCGCGTTGAAGGCACAGAAGATGTACAGGAAGGCACAGTGGTTATAAATGATGATACCCGGGCCGGAGCTGTTGGAGAAACAGGATTCCCGAGCGATGTGAATCTGTTTGTCAGGCTTGGAAACGAACTGGACCGGATCAGTGGTCTTGTAACGTATACGTTTGGGGAAGCCAAACTGATTCCACGTGATCTCGCCGATCTTGAAGGAAGCAACTTTACCGTTCCGCGGTTTGATTTCAACCTCTCCTCACCGGCCGACAGTGCCGAAGTAGGCGTAGTGGCTGAATCTGAAGTCGTCGCCACGTGGCAGGAGCTCACTCCCCGCGACTACGACGGAGATACGGTGACCTACGAATGGGTTCTCTATACCGCCGATACAACGGAAGTAGTGGCGCTGCCGTCCGATAACGATGGTGCCGACGCACAGATCACGCTGCAATCCAGCGTTGTTGAAAGTGTGCTGGATGATTTCGGAGTAGCCGATGGCGAAAGCATTACTGTGCAGTGGAACGTACGTGTGGCCGACCCGACGGATACGCTCGATGTTACCGATCAAATCGATTTCGACACCCGGGAAGGCGCCCCTGCCTATAACTGGCTGGTGTTGACAAGAGGTGAGGTCACATCAAACGAAGAGTTTACAGAAGCTCCGCGTACGTTTGAACTTGAGCAGAATTTCCCGAACCCGTTCAACCCGTCAACTAAAATAAACTACTCAATCCCCGAAAATTCACAGGTTACCATCGAGGTATTCAATGTGATTGGCCGGCGGGTTGCAACCCTTGTAGACAGGGAGATGGTACCCGGTTCCTATACCGTAAACTTCGATGCTTCGAACCTTTCAAGCGGCATGTATTTTTACCGCTTGCAGGCCGGAAGCACGCTGTTAACGAAAAAAATGACGCTGATTAAATAAAACATTCTTTGACCTGACAGAACCCTAACTAACGTCAGGTCGTAAGGACAAGAGTCATCCCGGCCGCTGAGCCGGGATCTCTCAGCCTTGTATAACTGTTTAGTTTTGCTACGGAAAACCACCGTGCACCAAGTAATTTGGAAATTGCGGCTACATGCCGCGAGATCCATTTGATTTTTCCTGAATCGCGGACGGATACTCTGCGATTCTATTTTTTCTTTGTTCTTGTTAGCTAAATATTTCAGATGTATAAAAAATTAAATCGATCAGCTCTGTTTACGGCTGTTGTCCTACTTCTCATTTCAGGATGCGATACGTCACTGGACGGCAATCTCAATGAAAACCTCCCGCCGACGACCAATCTGACGGTGGACAATATTGAGGTGGATGATGAGAACCGGCTGTCGAGCCGCGTAGATATCTCCTGGTGGGGCGACGATCCTGATGGCTTCATCACAGGCTACGAATTTGCAATTGCCGACACCTCGGAGGGAAACTGGTCGTTTACCACACAGACCGACAGCACGTTCATCCTGCCAATCAGCCCGGGCCAGGAGACAGATGATGTGCTGTTTGCCGTTCGTTCGATCGACAATGAGGGTGCCATTGACCCCGGGGGCGCCTCTGTGAGATTCCCGCTGCGAAACAGTGCTCCAACCACGGAAATGAATACGCTGGAGCTGCCTCCTGACACTACATACGGTCTGTTCAGCTTCGGATGGTCGATTTCGGATCCGGATGGTCGCCCCACGATTCTGCGCACCGAAATAGCGGTGAACGACACCACAAACGGCTGGACGGAAATCCCTATTGAAAGCGAAGACCAGGAAAACTTCTTCATCTCGCTGGTTCTTCAAGACCAATCGCAGGAAACCGCATCAGCTGATCTCTACCTGGGCCGCTCTTTCAGAAACTCGGACTTGGTAATTGATAATTTCAGGGTGAATGATGACAACACGCTCTATGTACGGACGCTGGACCGGGCGCGGTCCGTCAGCGAAGTCCAGGAGCATGAATGGTTCCTGAAGCGGCAGACGTCGAACATCCTGTTGCTTAATGACGATGCGTCCAGCAGTTCGCAGAGTAATCTCTCATTTCATGAGCAACAGCTTAGCCGCCTCGGCTTTTCGGTCGACATCATCGATATTTCGGATGGATCCGGCCTCAGTGGAGGAAATGTTCCTCTTTCCAGTGCATTCCCCCGCGTCATCAACCCAACCCTGAACCGGACGCTTGCACAGTGGGATCATATCTACCATTTTTCGAACAGCCTGAACCGAAACATCAATTTTGCACAGGAAATCCTGGTCCGGTTTTTTGATCAGGGGGGAACCATGTACTCCTCAATTCCAATATTCAGGGATGAAACCCGGGAGGATAATCCCCTGCTGAATTTCCTCTCCATATCGGAATTTGTGCCTATTGACCCTGAAAATGCGGAACGGGGATTTCAAATCCGCGACGACTTTGAAATTAGACCGATGGATGGCGGGCCGCTGCTTACGTTCACAGGCGGTATCAACTCCGCGATATGGCCCTTTTTTCCCGTAGGCGGAGCTGCTGAACTTTACGAAGCAGAACTTTTAAAACGATTTGCCGGTGGCGGGTTGTCCCGCTACGAAGGGCCCAGCACAATATCCGTATTGAACCCGGAAAGGAATTTTCTCTACTTCGGGATGGACATGACCAATATCACCGTATCTGATGCCAATGAGCCTGACGATCTTTCCGGCCTACTTGAAGAATTGCTGATCAACCGACTTGGATTTACACAACAGTAAGGAGCAGATCATGAAAATTTTAAAGCGTTTAATTTTTCTTTTATTTATTGCCACATCTCTGGCAATGTCAGCCTTCTCCCAGGATCGCGGAGCTATTTCAGGTACCGTCACAGATGGAGAAACAGAGGAGACGATGCCGGGGGTCAATGTCATCATCCGTGGAACGTCGTTTGGGGCGTCCACCGATATTGATGGAACGTACACCATCCGGAACATACGTCCCGGAGATTACACCATTGAAGTGAGTTTTATTGGGTATGAACGAATGGTGTATACCGGTATTGAGGTAGTTGCAGGTGAGACTACTGAGCTCAACGCCGAAATATCCCCGGTAACCTACGAAGCGGGAGATGAAGTGATTGTTGTTGGCGAAGCTCCCATTTTTGATGTGGAAAAATCAACCTCAAGCTCCGTGATGAACCGGAAGCAAATAGAAGCGGCACCGGTCCGCAATGTTGAAGATGTTGTCGGGATGCAGGCCGGGGTTATACAGGATCCCACCGGGATCTACATTAAGGGCGGCCGCTCCTACGAAACCGGGTTTGTGGTAGATGGTGTATCTGCACAGGATCCGCTGGCGGGCACCGGTTTTGGGCTCGACCTGGGCTCGAATGCGTTCAGCGATGTTGAAGTGACAACCGGCGGCGTTGGGGCCGAATACGGGGATGTAACATCGGGTGTGGTATCCGTACAAACACGGGACGGGACCGAAGAGTATGAGGGGTCCTTTAACCACAAAAGAGATAACTTTTTTGAAGATAACGCCCGTGAAAGCAATTTTTACACTGACAATTACGAGATAACACTCGGAGGTCCGGAACCGATTACAAAAGAAATATTACCCAGCCTGGGATTGGATATACCCGGAGATCTCTTTTTCTATTTTACCGGGCAGGTTTCACTGACAAATGAATTTACCAAGACGTCAGCTGACCAGGTTAAAAGCTCTATCACAAGCAGTGAATTTTTCTCGCCGCGGCAGGATAATCGCTGGAACGGGATGATGAAGCTAACCTACAAAATTAAGCCGGGTATGCGACTTGAAGGCGCGTACCAGCGCTCGCTAACAGTGAATCAGAACACCAGGATGCTCCAGATTACGGGCAGCGACGTACAAATCCGTCCCGGTTATCAGTTTCCTTTCCAGGAGGATCTGGATAACGCCAATACATATACCCACGACAGCAATCTCTCTTATCTTAAATGGACACAAACAATCGATCAGACGTCGTTTTATGAGCTGCAGATCAGCCGGCTTTTCACGCGGCTCAGGGCTGATGCCAACGGACGAGACTGGCGCCCGGAGATTGTTGACGGTGAGTTCGATCCCCGAAGTATCCGGACCTTTCCGGCCCGTGAATTTGAGGGAACAGAGGGGTTAACATATACATTGCCCGGTTCCGGGTTTATCAACAACGGCGGAATTGCAACGCTATGGCACGATCACTTCGCCGAGGAGATTACGGCCCGTGGCACCTATAATAAATTTTTTGCAGACCGGACCAACCAGCTAACGGTCGGGTTCAGTTTCAAATTCAACGATTACCAGTGGATCGATATCACACGGCCCTGGATTGGCGCGCCCATCGAGATATCTCCGGGCGAATTTTCAGAGACGTTTCGGGTAGGGGAGCGGTTTGACGCCTGGCGTGTGAAACCGAAGCGGGGTGCGATCTACGTGACGGATAAGATCAGGTATCGCGGGCTGATTGCCGATATCGGGGCTCGTTTTGAGTACTGGGCCCCCGGCAAATATGTAGATGATTTGGTTGACAATCCACAGGCGCCCATTCCGGATTTTATACGCGAAGACTACAAAAATGACACGAAAAAACTCTTTGGACAGCGGTTTAAATTCAGGGTTCTGCCGAAGATCAGCGTTAGTTTTCCTGTTCGCGAAAACCAGGTCCTCTTCTTTAATTACGGCCATTCAACCCGGATCCCTCACCCGTCCTTTGTTTATGCCAGCCTGGACCCGTTTTTTCAGAACCAGGCTACTTTTGCCGATCTGGGGAACCCCAACCTTAACCCGGAAGTGGATATCTCGTACGAGATTGGCCTCCGCTACCAGATCACCTCGGATGATGCCCTCAACATCACCGCCTTCTGGAACGATAAATACGATTTTGTCACAACCCAGCAAATCAGAGTGCAAGATCCTACGGGGCGCCCCGTAAACCGGTCGTTCAGGGTGAACGGTGATTTTGCCCGCTCACGCGGACTTGAGGGGACCTACATTAAACGCTTCAGCAACTGGTTCCAGGGGCAGCTTGCCGTAACCTACTCACGCGCGGAAGGACTGAGCTCAACCAACAACGATAATCTTCTTGCCATAAGCGGCCAGCAAAATATCGGCACCAACGTGGAGACACCGCTGGCGTGGGACCGGCCCTTTGATGTAAAAGCCAACACGACGTTTACCTACGATCGAACGGAAGGACTCTTCGGGGTATCCGTACTGAACCAGATGCAGCTCTTTTTATCCGGTATTTGGCGCAGCGGCATTCGCTATACACCCCAGGAATTCCAGGGCTTTACAAGCAATCCCGTAACCGGAGCCAACGACTGGCGCCCGAATTACGAACAGGTTCAGGATCCGTCCGAACGATTCAGCGAGGTGGGGCCCTCCTGGTTTTTTATGGATATGAATTTCCGTAAATGGTTTACCATCAACGATATCAGGCTCACCGGCTTCCTGGAGATAACGAATTTGTTGAATAACGACAACTCAGCCATTGTAAACCCGGTGACGGGCGAAGCGTACAAAACAGATTATCCTGACTCAGAAGAGGAGCTGATTGCACTGCGTGACGATCGTTCGTACGATCTTCCCAACAGTGCAAGGGATCCGCGATATGAGGATCCGCGCAACGGAGGCATACCGGCACATCTGAACCCCGCGAATTTCTTACAGCAGCGACAGATTATGTTTGGTCTGTCTGTGAATTTCTAAATGATTGTTCATGAACATTTTTTCAAAACAGATTAAAACGCTTTCAGCAGTTCTGGTTCTCATGGCGGCTCCGCTATCAGGTGCCGTCTCGCAAAGCCTGATCCCCAGTTTTGGCGATGCAAGATCCGGGACTTCCGGTTTCCAGTTCACCAAGATTGCAGCTGATGCCAGGAGCTCCGGGATGGGACTCTCCAACGTTGCCGATGCTGCAGACGCCTCCAGCCTCTACTGGAATCCGGGCCTGGCCGGTCAGATTCAGGACGCGGAGGTGATGCTCGGGCACACACAATATTTTGCAGATATCTCCATGGAGTATCTCGCGTACGTACACCGATACCGGTCGTTTGTTTTCGGAGGTTCTGTGCAGTATCTGAATTCCGGCGATATTGATGAAACAACAGAGTTTGAACCGCTCGGTACGGGGCGCACATTTCGTTCGGTCCACGCATCCGTAGGGTTAACTGCAGCGCACGAGGTAACCGACCTGTTTAGCTACGGACTTACGCTGCGTTACCTGACAGAGCGAATCGAAGAGATCGAGGTGAATTCTGCAGCCATAGATTTTGGATTCTTCTACCGGGTAGGTGAGACCGGCCTGCGATTTGCTGTGGGTCTGAATAATTTTGGGTTTGATGCTACACCCGATGGGTCAACCGTTCGAACCACGTTAGACGGTGAAGAGGAGATCGAGGATTTCGAAGAGATATCACTGCCCACACGATTCAGTATTGGAACGGCGTATGATGTCTATGAGACTGACAACCTGAAAGCGGTGATTACCGGGCAGATAACCAATCCCAGTGATAACAATGAACAGTTTAGTCTCGGCGGTGAACTGGGTTACATGGAGCAGTTCTTCATCCGCGGCGGGTACCAGTTTGGCTTTGAAGAGATTAAGCTTCCAAGTGCAGGACTGGGCGTAAAACTACCCGTATCAACCTACGGTATCGCCGCGGATTATGCGTTCAGCCCGTACGACCGCCTCGGGAATCTGCACAGAATTGCATTGCGAATTATTTTATAGGAGCAAGTAGATTTATGATGAAAAAGATAGGCTTAACATTCGTCGCTGTCGTGATAATCGCACTCGGAACACAAGGATGCAGCGATATTTTTGGATCCAAGGATAATCGTACAACAGACGAAATATTTGAGGAGGGGCGGATCGATCCCACTCTGGAGCGGGTGGACGGTTACGCGGCCTTAACTCCATTTTGGGGAAATTTTGATAACCCAACGGATGTGTTTGTCGGGTTTGACGGGTTCGTTTATGTGACGGATGCCGTAGGCCTGCACGCGCTGGACCGGGCCGACCTTGCCCCACGGCGAACCATTGAACTTCCCGGGGCGGTCTCCGTGACCCAGGACAGGCTGCTGAATGTCTATGTTGCAGCGCGATACGACACCGTCATCAGCGAGCTTCCGGACGAGAGAGGTGAACAAACCTGGAATCTGCCCGCCGTGTACAAGATTAAAAATTTGAACGGTGCCGGGGAGATAACATTCCAGGATACGTTGATACACCCTTTTGACGATAACAGCCGCGCCACTACAGCATCCGAACAGTTTCGGCTTGATCGTTCCAGGGCTGATAATGATGAACTTGTGGAGTTTACGGGTGTGGGAGTATTGAGGGACAATAAAATTTACGTTTCAAGACGAGGGCCGCGAAATATTGCAGGGGCCCTGGAGGCCGGTGACAACACGGTGTTGCAGTACGAGCCGGTGGTAGAGGATGGTGTAACGACGCCGAAAATGCGGAACATTAACCAGGTACGCTCATTAAATCCCAGAACACCGTCACTGTTAAGCGCTATTGGATTGAGTGACATCACCACGTTCATAAATCCACCCCAAAGAGATCGTTTTCCGGATGACAGAAACTTTTTGATTGCCCAGGCAGACCAGGAGCGGACCATCCCGTTTCGCGTGCTGCAGGTAAACGTTGTTGAAACCCCGGACGGAACCGCATTTCAGCCTAACCAGGATTTCCTGGTTCGCGACACCAGCCGTGCCGATGGATTTTTGTATGAAGAGGGCAAGTTTATCGAGCCGGCCGGCCTTGCCGTTGCAGGCGATGAGACGGGCTACATTTTTGTGATTGACAAAGCCCGGCATAAACTTTTCCAATTTAAACCGAATGGCGAAGAAGGTATTGATCCTCCGCCGGCCGCCGTTGATCGCAGCCGCAACCTGACGGTATCATTTGGCGGACTTGGTAACGGTCCCCGGCAGTTTAACTCGCCGAGCGGCGTTGCCTACTTTGATGAGATTGTCTACGTAGCGGATACCGGGAATAACCGGATTGCCCGTTATCGGCTGACAACGGATTTTGAGTAACCTGAGTTCGGTTAAAAAATTATAGGTTAAGCAGTCAAGAAAAGGCCAATGCCCGGTTATTTTTCCTTTTCCACGGAAAAGGAGTAGTCCCGTTTTAGCGTAGATTCATGAACAGGAGAATGCTTTTTCTGTAACGAAGGGGAGACAGATTCAGAGTTTTGGGGACTACCGTTCCTGTTTTTTTTAAAATAAGAGATGAAAGTTCCAAACCACGAAAGTTTCTCATGGATCAGATCTCTGAATTTTAACGCAAGAGAATCGTTGTACATTCTGACCAGCCGCCGTTGTTCGGAAATTTCCAGCTCCTTCCGATAGAGAACGTCTTCGAAATGTCTCTGAAATACGTCGCGGTGCTTTTCAACCATATATTTTACAATATCAGCCCTGTGGACACAAACTCTATCGTACATAGATCCGCTGACAATTCTGTAAAAGAACAAATATTCAGGGATAGAATACACTTTCCAGCCATGCTTGGTTACACTGATTGAAAATTCCCAGTCTTCGAACCCGTGTATTGATTCATCATACCCGCCGGCATCAACCCAGCAGTCGTAGCGATACAGAAGGCAGGCCACGGAATTGTTTTTAACTAAAAAATCAACAATATCACCACCTTTAAAATCGATCGTCTCTTTTCTGTTACCACCAAATCGTTCTACATAGCACGTAACCATCCCCGTTTTGGGTTGTTGCTTCAGGATTTCAACACCTTTTTCAACAAATGTAGGTGCAAATTTATCATCAGCATCAAGAGTGAGGATAAATTCACCATTACAGCGGGAAATTCCATAGTTTCTGGCGGACGAAACATCGCCGTTCTCTTTATGAAATACCGTTACGTTACGGGAATCTAAGTTTTCAAGAACGTTAAGCGTATATTCATCGTCAGACCCATCGTTTACTATGATGATTTCAATATTTTGATAGGTTTGATTTTCTATACTTTTAAGAGCTTCACGAATAAACTTTCCGTGATTATAGCAGGGAATAATAACGCTGACCAATTCGGAAATCCTGTCCATTATGTTCGGATAATGATTAAGCTGCTGTATACGTTTGTTCTGTCTACATTCTTATTTCAAGCCGAAACTTATGGCCGGCAAAAAATTGAGCTGTCTTTCACATTCTGTTCAAGAACAGCAGATGAAAAGTCTTATTGTTTTATCGGTACATACTGTGGATATCTTAACAGTAGAAACGGTGACCGTGCAGAGATCTTCGGTTATAGGTTATGATCGGTCAACTGTGATTCTTATTGAATATTTCTAAGATCATTTAGTTTAAGCGTCTCATCTGCATTGAAGATCACAGATATAATGCAGATGCTGATTTATAAATTTTGTGTCTATCGTGTAGTATGTTCTGAAATAATATAATTTGAGGGCAAATTAAAAAATTATTTTTTGGGCTATTTTGTTCCGAAGATGGTTTTTTTGGGCTCTATGTTGATTCGTGTGGGTAAGATATAAAAGTGCTATAATTGATCCACTCAATCAACCAGCATTTTTACCGAGAACAAATGAATAGTAAAGAACTTTTTTCGATGGCTTTAGGCC
>JAAAOB010000045.1 GCA_009909035.1 Bacteroidota bacterium | reverse complement strand
GAATAAAGAGTGGAACACAGGGTAGCTTAACATATTTTAAAAGGCGTTTCTGATGTAACAGAAGCGCCTTTTTTATTTTCTACGATACACCCGCTACTTCAAGCTGCTTAACGCATCCTGGATTGATTGGCTGCCGGCCAAAAGATCGAACGATTTATAGTATGTCGATGCATTATCGAGCGAGGCAGCTATCACACTTGAAACATCTTCTCTTGGAATTTCACCCCTCTCAAGGTTACCGACGCTTACTTTTCCGGTGCCGTCCTCATCTGTAAGTTTGCCCGGTTTAATGATGGTATAGTTCAAACCGCTGTTTAGTAAGGCTTCATCTGCCTCAGCCTTCGCTTTCTGGTAGACCTGGAACACCTCGTTACCCCTGGGTTCATCCAGCCCCATGGCACTTATCATAATATATCGGGTAATTTCATTTGCCTGGCAGGCACGCATCAATTTTATGGCACCATCTCGATCAACCGTATACTTCCGCTCCTTTCCACTGCCCGGACCTGCACCGGCCGCAAAAACAACAGCATCTACATTTCCCACAGCCTCTGATATATCCGTCTGCTGTTCGATATCTGCAACTACAGGGGTCACTCCCATCTTTTCCAGAGTTTCCACCTGCTCTTTTTTTCGGATAATCCCCCTCACATCATGACCCTCGTCAATCAGTTTTGGGTGAAGCAATCTTGAAATCTTGCCATGGGCTCCAACGACTGTAATTTTCATACTTTGCTCCGATTTTTCGTTAGTAAATTCTGTTTAACCAATTGTCACAAGCCGTACGTAAAAAAATTTACGTACTAAAAAAGTTAGTAAACCTGATTTTACAATAGGTACTACCCATCGAACAGGTGTATACTACAGTAAGAACTTAATCATCACTGCTACATTATAAAAAATATGAGAATCATCAACAGTTCCCCACAGCGCATACTGCTTCTTCCTCTTTTAGTCTCCGTCCTATTTATGTTGCACGCCTGCTCTGTGAACAGCGATGAATCAGAAACAATCTTACGAGACGTAACGGGCACGCTTATCTGGGGCGGATCTCCCGCACAGGACGGGACCGGTATTCTCTTTCAAACGACTGAGGCTACCTACGGTGCAGAAGGAACCAGGACGGACTATTCCGAATACTTTCCTGAAAATGAGAACCAGGTTCAAATCAGGGCAGATGTTATTTTAACGGGTGAAACGGCTGTCAGAGGCTGGGGCGCTGAATTTCCTGAGATTGAATTTTTAAAAATCACAAGAACCGATACTTCAGAATAAGCATCAGGGCTATACTTGATTTTAATATCCGGAGAGTAGCAGGTACAGTCCAAAAAAACATCACTTCTTACGGTTGCCTTTTTCCTTCAACATTTTAAACATTCCTTTCAATTTCCGGCGATCCATCATCCCGTCAATAAAATTAAACTGCCCGCCTGAAAGTTTCTCCCCGCCATCAATTGTTACACATTCTCCCGTAATATAAGGGGCCATGTCACTCATCAGGAAAGCCGCCAGATTGGCCAACTCATCGTGCTGCCCGTAACGGCCGGCCGGAATTTTATCAAGATACATTTGTTCAAATTTTTCATCCGGAAAGAGCCGTGTCCAGGCCCCTTCCGTAGGAAATGGCCCGGGTGCAATAGCATTTACCCGAATTCCATACCCCGCCCACTCAAACGCCAGTGATCGCGTCATTGCAAGTACACCGGCTTTGCTGCAAGCTGAGGGAAGAACAAAAGCCGATCCCGCGTCTTCCGCATAGGTCGTCACGATGTTAAGAATACTGCCTTCCAACTCATGATCAATCAGGTAGTTACCAAAATGATGCGTGCAGTTGAAACTGCCTTGAAGTACAATATCGATAACTGTCTTAAATCCGCCCGGTGAGAGATCTTCAGACGCACTCAAAAAATTACCTGCCGCATTGTTCACCAGTCCCGTAATCTTCCCAAAATCTTCGGTGAGTAGGCTCATCATCATCCCAACCGCTTCAAAATCACGTACATCCGTAGCATACCACTTTACATTTGTTCCAAACTCCTCAAGCTCCTCTGTAGCCTTTTCGAGCTTCTCCTCTGTGCGCCCGCATATAGCGATATCTGCCCCGAGTGAAGCGAATTTTTTTGCCATTGAGAGCCCGAGGCCGCTCCCGCCCCCGGTAACCAGTATGACGTCGTTTTTGAGTGTGTTTTCTTTGAACATAGTGATTATTTTAGACGCGAGTTAAAGGAGATGAGTGAGTATGCCTGTGTGCTATAGTCTCTCAAAAATTCCGGCGGCTCCCATACCCCCGCCAATACACATGGTAACCATTCCCAGCTGTTTATCTAGACGGTGTAGATCGTGGATTATTTGCGTGGTCAGTTTGGCACCGGTACACCCAAGCGGGTGGCCCATGGCAATGGCACCGCCGTTGATATTCAGCTTGTCAGGATCGAGACCCACTTCACGAATTACAGCCAATGATTGGGCTGCAAATGCTTCGTTCAGTTCTACAAGGTCAATATCTTTTAGGGCCAGCCCGGTCTGTTTAAGCACTTTAGGAATCGCCTCCACCGGGCCAATTCCCATAACTTCAGGGGCCACACCGGCCACGGCAAACCCGAGATATTTTGCTATGGGTTTCAGTCCAAGTTCATCTGCTTTTCGGCGGGACATTACAAGGACGCCGGCAGCAGCGTCATTCATTTGTGAGGAGTTTCCGGCTGTTACGGTTCCGCCCTGTTTAAACGCGGCCCGCAACCCGCCAAGAGCCTCCAGACTTGTATCTTTTCGCGGACCCTCGTCCTGCTTAAATGTAAACGTCTCTTGTTCCATCTCACCTCCGGCGGTTACATATTTATGAACCACCTCCACAGGTGTAATCTGTTCCTCAAAATATCCCTGCTCCCAGGCACGTACGGCTTTTTGGTGGCTATTCAGAGCAAATTCATCCTGGTCATCCCGGCTCACATCATATCTGTCGGCTACATTTTCTGCCGTCAACCCCATGCTGATGTAGACCTCGGGGCGTTCATCCGCAAGCGTTGGGTTTGGCTGAAACGAGACACCGCCCATCGGTACCTGGCTCATGCTCTCCACACCGCCGGCAAACATGATCTCTGCTCCGCCCGCCATGATACGTTCAGCCGCCATCGCGATTGTCTGTAACCCCGATGAACAGAAGCGATTGATCGTCATACCCGGCACTGAATCTGGCAGTCCGCCCAGAAACGCACTCTGTCGCGCCACATTCATGCCCTGTGATCCCTCGGGAAATGCACACCCCACAATCACATCATCAATCATTGCCGGTTCCAGGTCCGGTGCATTTGAAATCAAGTCTTTTATAATCTCGCCCATCAGCGTGTCGGGCCGGGTGTTGCGAAGAGAACCTCTATTGGCCTTTCCGCACGCCGTTCGTTTCGCTGCTACAATTACAATATCGTTAGGAGATGATTTATCGGATGGTTGGTTCATTTTGTCGGGTATTCATGTTAATGTTTGTGCAGATCGGATCGCACGTCCTTTCAGAATAACAAAACAATTGTAGAAAATGAATCGAAATCTTCTGTCACAGATTGTACGGACCGCCTTCTTTTGGTCCAGCTTCTTTATGATAGGATAAATGTTCCATCCATTTTTTAATACCTCGATCTGCATACCCTGTTACAGCCGATGCATTTATACCCAAACAAGAGTAAAACACATGCTCACAAGAGAGTTTATATTTTTGCAAAAGAGTGCTGTAATGCGTTATTTTCACCCATCCACAAGCTATCCATCAAACGGTTAATGTACTCCACCTAAGATAATAGCTCTCAAATTGCTCTGAATTTAAACCACATCTATATGGAATTACGAAAGCTACTTGCCTCGATATTATTATTTCTTTTAATCGCTCCCGGTATCTTCGCCCAGTCGTCAAAAACCTACACGATTACCGGTAGTGTTATTGCAGAGACTGGTGAACCGCTACCAGGAGCAAATATCAACATCATAAATACCGTTCTTGGCACATCAACCAATGCGGACGGTGAGTTTGAATTCAGTGCTACACTACGGCCTGATGAATATCGCTTCAGAGTCACATTTATTGGTTACTCCCCTACCCTGGTGACAGCCACGTTGGGCGACGATCCAAACGTAGACCTGGGTTCAATCGAACTGCAGCCCGATATTATCGGAAGCGAAGAGATTGTGGTGACAGGAACCACCGGGGCTGTAAGTAAACAACAGCTTGGAAATTCCATTTCATCCGTTAATGTAGACGCAATCCAATCGAGCGGAGCTTCACAAATTGACCAGGCCATTTCCGGTAAAGTGGCCGGTGCCCTGGTTCAGCAAAACTCCGGGGATCCGGCAGGTGGTATTAGTATTCGTCTGCGCGGACCAAGCTCCCTTTTAGGCTCGGCTGATCCGCTCTATATTGTTGATGGTGTAATTGTAAATAAC
>JAAAOB010000018.1 GCA_009909035.1 Bacteroidota bacterium | reverse complement strand
CTCTGCAAAGAGGCGAATATCGCGGCTCTGCGGGTCTGGAAATATGCGGTTCGTCAGAACAGCTTCACCATCCCCTACAAAAACTTCAACAGACGACCAGTCGACAAGCAGATGGAGTTTCACTACACCGTTTTCTAACCGGGTCGGAGCATCATATCTCCCCTCAAACAGGTCAGAAAAACCCGATTCCCCCGATTGCGTCCTGTCAACATATGTTGTGCCTTTCACGGCGTCATATCCAACCAGGGTGTACTCCTCCTCTCCGGCACGCAGCATAAGTCCAACAACGTCCGCATCAGCCGGATCGATCTCTACTTCAATTTCGTAAGCCTTTCCGGATATGTTTTGATCTGATAGAGACTTCACCTCACCATTTACCACTGACACATTTTGCAGTTGTACGTGATCTTTTCTGAGGCTCTTCAGTTCATCTACCGGTTGCTGAACCAGCCGCAGTTGATCACCGGTGCTCTTTAATTCTACAGAGCGGGGAACAGACATGGCGCTTCTCCATGGGCTTGTGGGGATCTGGTTTGCATAATCCCAGTTATTCATCCACCCGACCCAAAGTCGCCGGCCATCTTCCTTCGGAACATTGCTCCAGGATATAGCAGCATAAAAATCGGTCCCGTAATCGGTCCAAAGAATCTCATCGTTTGATGTGCTCTTCTCTTCTGTAAACGATTCACCATTCCAGTCGCCCACAAAGTATTGTGAACCGGAACCACCCGCCACGGCCCCCGGATTCATATCCACATGTAAAACCCATTTCATGTTTCCGGGGTCCCCATCCACCGGAAGCTGAAACAAATCGGGGCACTCCCAAATGCCATCCACAGCTCCAGCCGGACCAAACTCGCTTAAAAACTCCCAGTCTATCAAATTTGGAGATGAGTAGAATGCCACTTTGTGCTGCGTGGGTAACGCCACAACCATCACCCACTCTTCTCTCTGATCGTCCCACATTACATTTGGATCCCGAAAATCCGGGTCATTATGATCGAGCACGGGATTCTCTTTGTATTTTATAAACGTCTCGCCGCCATCCGTACTGTACGCAAGAGATTGTGCCTGGTTTGGTCTGTCTCCTTCAAAAGCACTTGTGTAAACAGCTACGATCGGGGGCGTCTCAATATCTCCAAAACCTGATGTGTTCGAGTGATCCACAACAGCACTGCCTGAGAAAATCCCCTCTTTTTCTTCCTTCCCATACGCTATTGCAACAGGCTTGTGCTCCCAGTGAACCAAATCTGTGCTTACAGCATGGTTCCAGCTCATAAATCCCCACTGATTTCCAAATGGATTATACTGATGAAACAGATGAAATTCACCATCATAAAAAACAAGTCCATTCGGATCATTCATCCAGTTGATACGTGGTGTATAATGAAATTGCGGACGGTATTTTTCAGTAAACGTCACGTCCGCTTCCAAATGCTGGTCTATTTTTCCCGCATCATAGATTTCTTCATTATCGGGTGTATCGATCGACTGGCACCCGTACAAGGAAAAATTACACGCCACGACAACAAGTAACAGGATAAAAGATAGCGAGTGGCTGTTCATTTGTGTGATATAGTATGTTAAACAAAGTATCAGACAAGTATAAAACTTCCGTCATGGTCCGGAATTGAACAGTGGAACCCAGACCGATCGCAATGAATGATAGACATACATTCCAACGTCCCGTTGCCCAACTATTTAGGATGGTACCTATATCTGTGGATTTTATCTAATCCAAATAGAGGAATCAACTTTTATTTTGAGATTCTGATACACTTTATCCGGTAGACGCTGATCGTTCTCTTCATTGTTTAGGTACGATAACAGGAAGATCCGGAACCATTTCGCATGGCCCGAATATCTGTTAAAATGCAAGTGGGATGTTCAGAGAGGATGTAAGCAACTTGTTCGGCTAATGAAAGCCGGATAAGAATAGGTGACCTGTTTAGTTTTTGACTGTTGCGTGTTCTCATCTCAATTCGACCGGGCCTACACCATGTTTTATCAATAACAGAACAGTGGGGGCACTTATCCCGTAATTTTGACTGTCGCCGGTGTTTCATCAACCAGAATAGATTCGGCAGTATCTCCTCTTTTTAGAACGTTTTTCATCAAAAACTGAAGAGAAGATTTTGCCTGCAAACAACCGGCAAATGAGTGGCCCTTTCGTTTCAATTCTGCAATGTAATATTCGATCTGCCAATACTGTATTTGCGAAGAGTGGACGATCGAAAACTCATCCAAAAATTTTCGAATCCAGCGGAGTGCGGAAACTTCTGCGTGATAGGGCACCATTCGGCGGCGATATTCTGTTCGAAAAGTGGAAAGCATTCGTGATTTATTCATAATTCTATCTCCTTTTTACCTGTATGAGCCAAAATTCGCCAAACCCTTACACTTTTTTATGCGAATTTTTTCAATTTTACTCCCACACCAGTCAGCGATTCCGAATTCTCTTTGCTCCCCTGCTTACAACTTGTATATTCATTTAATTTTAATTCCGTCAATTAAACACTGATCTCGCTATGGTTACTGCAATAATTCTTGTTGTACTTCTCATCATTCTGATTGCTTATCCTGTTTCTATCTACAATAAGCTGGTGTCGCTTCGCAACCGATTTAAAAATGCATTTGCCCAAATTGATGTGCAGCTTAAACGGCGCTACGATTTAATACCAAACCTTGTAAATGTAGCCAAACAGTACATGGAGCACGAAAAGGAGACTCTTGAAGCGGTCATTCAGGCTCGCAACCAGGCGGTTCAGTCTGAAAAAGCAGTCGCCGAACAACCGGACGATCCCGAGGCGATGCAGAAACTCATGGGAGCAGAACAGAATCTCAGTGGTTCACTGGGTAAATTGTTTGCCCTTTCAGAAAATTATCCCGACTTAAAAGCGAATCAAAACATGATGCAGCTTTCTGAAGAACTCACATCAACAGAGAATAAAATTGCCTTTGCCCGCCAGTCCTTCAACGATGCCGTGATGAACTACAATACTGCAAGAGAAAAATTTCCCAGTGTAGTCATTGCCAATATGTTTAGCTTTAATGAAGCCCGCCTGTTTGAAGTTGATGTTGAAGATGAGCGGAAAGCACCTGAGGTCTCTTTTTAACCATTGTCAGGTAATTCGCTGCTTTTCATCTAAATAACGCTTGGTATTCACACTATGGATTTTTTTGATGCCCAGGATCGGGCGCGTAAGTCTACCGGTAAACTGCTTGCACTTTATGCTGTTGCAGTCGTACTGATTATTCTATCCGTATATGTTGTTGCGCTGTTAATTCTTGGCTACCTCGGCGGATCAGGCATCGGGACCCCGTGGCAGCCGGGACTCTTTCTGTTCGTAAGTGCGCTGGTTCTTCTGCTGATCATCTCCGGCACGATTATTCGCGTCGCGCAGCTTCGCAAAGGCGGGAGTGCCGTGGCTGAAATGCTCGGGGGAAGGAAAGCAGAACCATCCACTACCGATTTTGGCGAAAGCCAGCTTATTAACGTTGTCGAAGAAATGGCGATCGCATCGGGTATGCCGGTGCCCGATATCTATATTCTGGATAACGAAACCAATATCAACGCTTTTGCCGCCGGATTCACCACCGATGACGCCGCTATCGGGGTAACACGCGGTGCCATCGATCAGCTCTCGCGCGATGAGTTGCAGGGAGTCATCGCACACGAATTCAGCCACATCTTCAATGGCGATATGCGGCTGAATATTCGTCTGATCGGTATCCTGAATGGAATTCTGCTACTTCACATCATGGGGATGATCGTGATGCGGGGTACGCTATTTAGTGGAGGAGCCCGTGTCAGCTCGTCCGAAAACCGAAATAAAGATGGAGGGCAGGGTGCCATTGCCATACTACTTTTGGGCCTGTCGCTGGTCGTCATTGGATATATCGGGATGCTTTTTGGACGGATGATTCAGGCAGCTGTTTCACGTCAGCGCGAATATCTTGCCGATGCCGCAGCCGTGCAGTATACGCGCAATCCAGACGGTATCGCCGGAGCTCTTGAAAAAATCGGGAGAACTACAGACGGTGGCAAGATAGAGGACGGACACTCCATGGAGTTCAGCCACATGTTTTTTGCAAATAGTTTCCATACGGCTCTCGACAAGTTATTTGCCACTCACCCGCCGCTAAAGAAGCGAATTTCAGCTATACGGCCGGGTAATGATCCTGAAAGCATTCGGAAAAAGAAGCGAATCGATCAGCGGCTTGAAGCAGACCGACTTCAGCAACAGACGAAGGGTTCGGCAGACCGATCGGGATCACCTGCCGGTGCTCTTGCAGATACACTGCCGATAACCGAGATGTTAATGGCGTCAATCGGCACAATGGAATCGGGTGGTGTGAATGAAGCCTCGAAATTAATCAGCTCAATTCCGGATGAACTAATGAAGGCTGCCCGCGAACCGATGGGAGCTGAGGCCGTGATTTACTCCCTTTTGCTCGTAAACCGGGAACGGTCAGATGCCGAACTCCACGACTGGGCACAGCAAATCATCCATCCAGAACTGATTGACGAGGTATCGAAACTCCTGCCGCAAATTCATCAGGGAAAACGAGAATGGTCGCTGCCTCTGGCTGTTATTGCAATGCCGGCACTTCGTAATATGAGTGAGAGCCAGTATCGTCAGTTTCGGAAATCGATGAAAGAGATTATTCATCATGATGACGAGGTAACTCTTTTTGAATTTGCGATTGAAAAACTTGTAGAACATCGCCTGGATTCCCACTTCAAGAAAGATTCCACACAAAAAATCCATCACCACCATCTCAAATCACTCAAAAAAGAAGTCACGGTCGTGCTTTCTGCCTTGGCCAATATTTCCGAAGAAAATCCCGATGATGCCTGGCAAAAAGGAGTTGCAACCATGAAAAAGGCTGCCCCGGAAAACATACGCCGGATGTCGCCGGATGAATATACCATAGACGATCTTGACTCCGCACTGGATGAGATGAACCTGTCTGCAAACCCGGTCAAGCGCTACCTCATAAGAAGCATGATCTACTGTGCGCTCTCGGATGATAAGCTCTCTATCGAGGAGTTGGAGCTGTTGCGAGCCATGTCGGAAGCGATTGGCTGCCCGATACCTCTGCATGTAGTGCCCCGCTCGTAAAAAGGGCCGCTGACCCGTTCCCGGATGTATGTTAACTATTCTCTTTTAGATTCATTTCATACGCCCTGGCAGTTCCTACAGATATAGATCCTGCGACCCGATTTGTTGATTTTTTCAATCTCCGTTCCACAAATCCTGCATGGTTTCCCTTCCCGGTTAAAAAGATAGTGACGATATTCTCGTCGCTTCTCCCCGTTCTTTTTGGCTTTCTCAACCAGATCCGGGTCAGCCGTCATGCCGCCGGTATCATACGCCCGCTGCGAAATAACAATAGCGGATTTGGCAAACTCCTGCAGGTCGTCCTCATCCAGATTTTTCGGTTTTTCGGATGGGTCGATCGTTGCATCAAACAAAATTTCCGTTCGGAGATAGTTGCCAATCCCACTCAAAAACGTTTGATCCAGCATCAGGGCGGCGAATGATCTTCTTCGAAATTGATCTTCCCGGCAGCGGTCAACAATTTGATCTACCGTTATCGATTTCAGAATATCCGGGCCAAGTTTGCTGAGATAAGGATGTTCTTTGATCGATTCACCGTCCATCACGTCAATCTCACTTGCACTGTAGAGCAAAGCCGACCTGTGGCTGGTCTGCAGTTCAGCCCTGAGTTGCCGGTTTGTGTTCGGATACTCCCCGGCCGGTTTGATAAACCACTTTCCGTAGAGCTGGTTATGGCTGTAGATGTAGAAATCGCTGTTCAGGCCGATTACCATGCCCTTCCCGTATGCCTCGACAGACTCAACTGTAAGGCCGGTGAGCTCTTTTTCAAAGGATTTCAGGTGATCATGGTAAAAATAGACGTAATTGCATTCTGTTCCACCAATGGCTTTGCGGATTTTGTCAGCTTCCCGGTGAATTTCGGGTCCTTCGGGCATCTTTTTTCAATAATATTTATTTGTTTCTGCGAGTAGATCATAAGAACTGAATTTGGAGCTACACCGTTGCACCTCGTGCCGTGGATGAATTCAGGTTTCCTCCTATGCCGCGCCGATGGCGCTTCTCAGTGATTTGGGCTTCCTTCAGAGGCCGCCCCGGAACGGGGCTGGGTAATATCCCTGAAAAAAAGAATTGTCATTCATAAAGTTCGCGAGATATTGACCTTTCCGGGCTGCTTGCCATGGTTTGTTCTCGCAGATTTTCGCAGATGAATTCGCAGATCTTCGCTGAGACAAAAACCCAAGCACCAGCGATTCGGCACATCCATACCCACGCAAAGCGATACACTCATCATGACCCGCAATTTCTTTGATTGAACCGGTCAGATTCATCGCGCAAGCTTAAATGGAGGCGCGCACGAAGCCATCGTTCTTATCAAGCCTGCGGCGGGCCTCCTCTCTCGATGTATTGGTCAAAATCATCACCATTGCCGTTTTCACATGACCATCTGCCTCCTCCAAAACCTCTTCCGCCCGTTCATAACTGCAATCGGTCAGCGTCATAACGATCCGTTTGGCCCGCTCCTCCAGCTTTTTATTCGAGAGCTGCAGATCCACCATCACATTTTCGTATACCTTTCCGAGGCGGATCATCGCCCCTGTGCTCAGCATATTCAAAATCATCTTCTGGGCCGTTCCGCTTTTCATCCGCGTGCTGCCCATCACGACTTCCGGGCCCACGGGCACATCGATCATGTAATCGACCGCATCCGCGATATCCACCTGATCGGCGGTCACCGTGGTAATAAAGATGGTAATCGCCCCCCGCTCCTTCGCCTCTTCAATCACGCCGTGTACGTAGGGTGTTCGTCCACTGGCGGCCAGGCCCACCACCACGTCTCTGGCTGATATGGAGATCCGGTCCGCCTCGCGCCGCCCCTCCTCCGGGCTGTCTTCAGCTCCCTCCTGGGCAACATACATCGCCTCCGGTCCCCCGGCGATGAAAGCCTGAACCGTTTCTGGATCCGTGCCAAAAGTCGGGGGACACTCCGAGGCGTCCAGGACACCGAGCCGCCCGCTCGTGCCCGCGCCAAAATAGAGAAGGCGTCCGCCCTCTTTTATGCTCATCGCAATCGCCTCCACGGCTTCCCCGATCACCGGCAGACGTTTCTCAACGCACGAAGCCACCTTTTTATCCTCGTTATTGATCATTTGCACAATCTCAAGGCTGCCCGCCATATCGATCGTCATCGTGTCGGGGTTCCGCTGCTCGGTTAAAAGTGTGCTGAGCTGCTGAAACAGGTTTCGATTAGATGGACTCATAACGCTATTCTGTGGGATCTACCGCCTGGCTCTCCACCAGTTGGCGGGTTCTGGATTTCCGTTTGACGACTGATGAGAACCGGTCGCTGCTCCGCTCGATCCCTGCTTTGACTCGGTTCGCGCGCGGACCAGCGCCGCGGCCAGGGCGTCCATATCGTTCACCGGACTGAAGAGGTTCTCTTTCACCGGCTCGTAGTGATCGGCAACGAAGTGGGTGTCGTAGGTGCCGCCGGCAAACGACTCGTGGCGGAGCGTAAACTCACAAAAAGGAATAGTGGTCCGGCAGCCGCTGATGTCATACTCCTTCAGCGCACGCAGCATTTTGGCAATCGCCTTTTGGCGCGTCGGTGCGTGGACCGACAGCTTCGAGATCATCGGATCGTAGTCGATCGTCACCCGGCCGCCCTCCTCCACGCCGGAATCAACCCGAACACCTGAACCGGCCGGTATGCGATGGCGGTCGAGCCGTCCGGTACTTGGAAGAAAGTTGTCTGTCGGGTCCTCGGCGTACACGCGGCACTCGATGGCGTGCCCACTCTTGTTCACTTGCTCCTGGCTGTAGGGCAGCGGCCGCCCCTCGGCCACCAGGATCTGCGCCTCCACCAGGTCGATCCCGGTGATCATCTCCGTGACGGGATGCTCTACCTGCAGGCGGGTATTCATCTCCAGGAAATAGAATTTCTGATGCTTATCCACCAGGAACTCGATCGTTCCGGCCCCTTCGTAGTTGCACGCCCTGGCAGCCCGGACAGCGGCATCGGCCATCTCGCTTCGGAGCTCATCGGTGAGCAGCGAGCTGGGCGCCTCCTCAATCACCTTTTGGTGCCTCCGCTGGATGGAGCATTCCCGGTCGTAGAGATGGATGGTGTTGCCATCACGATCAGCCAGCACCTGGAACTCGATATGGCGAGGCTCCTCAAGGTACTTCTCCACATAGACCCGGTCGTCGCCAAACGCATTCCGGGCTTCAGACTGCGCCGCCTTCACGCTGGATGCAAACTCTTTTTCGCTGTGAACAATCCGCATTCCCTTACCACCGCCACCGGCTGCTGCCTTCACCAGCACCGGGAACCCGACCTCACGGGCCACCGACAGCGCGTGATCCACATCATCCATGGCGTCCTTGGTGCCGGGCGGACACGGCACTCCCGCTTTCCCCATCAAATCGCGTGCGGCCGTCTTATCGCCCATCAGCCGCATCGATTCCGCGCTGGGGCCGATAAAAATGATCCCCTCCTCTTTACACCGGTTCGAAAAGTCGCCGTTTTCGCTCAAAAAACCGTAGCCGGGATGGATGGCATCGGCACCGGTCTCTTTTGCGGCAGCAATCACTTTGTCAATATCCAGGTAGCTTTGGGATGATGATGCCTCACCCACCCAGACCGACTCATCAGCAAATTGCACGTGAGGTGTGGTGGCATCGGGAGTGGAGTAGATTGCCACCGTCCGGATATCCATTTCGAAGCATGTACGCATGATGCGTAGGGCGATTTCTCCCCGGTTGGCAACTAAGACTTTTTCGATTTTTTGTATCATAAATCTTTTTAGTAAAGGTGTTCAATAAACATGGAGTCGACGAGATCCCAGGGGTTCGAGACCGATTCATCCCAAACATAAAAATTATGTTCAATATTTTTTACCCAAAGTGTATCGCTGATTCGCCGGGAGAGCTCCTGTTGCGGGTCGTTCGCGTACGAAAGCAGGCGGATATCGATTGTTTTGATCGCTTCAATGAGCGGACGTTTGTTCAGGTTCGGTAAAAAATCAACCGGGTTGTTGAAGTATACACTCTCATCGTAGAATCCATCAAGGTACGGCTTGATGTCGTAATTTCCACTAATCCCGATCACTTTGTTGATCTTGCCGGGGTTTTTCAATGCAAAAAGCAGGGAGTAGTAAGCACCCAGGAATGCCCCGGCCGCCAACAGGAAGGAGTTGTTGTTCTGTTTTTTGATAAAAGGAATCAGCTCGTCGATGATATACTGCTCGTAGTGTTCCTGGCAGCGAATGCGACGGGCCGGCGCCGACTCTTTGTTGAGAAGGCTGATATCAGCTACCGAGTCTACACAAAAAAATTGGTTATACCCTTCCCGGATCTGCTCCTCCAGAGAATTTATCATCCCTGTCTCTTCCCACTCGTTGCGGTCCCCCTCCTCTGATGGAAAAATAATCACTGGTGTACCGGAGGTTCCATATACAGAAACTTTCATCTCCTTGCCCAGGCTTGGACTTTTCCAGCTATGGTTTTTTTTATTCATAATGCTCACCGTAACTTGATTTTATAGTTTTGATGCATGATTGCGTTCACCAAGATAGAGGAATTTAACCTCCTTTGGAAGCGCTTTTCCAGTGTTTGAGGTCATTTTCCTTCATCAAGAGCATGTAGAATCAGAACGCCATCGGATACGATGAGTTTTTGTGATAAGACGAAGAGTACGTTATCTATACATACAGGAATTGGCACCTCATCCGATGACGTTTCAGACTGTTGAATCGTACATCGAAGCTCCTGCTTCGATTGCCTTGCAATAGTGACGGTCTTGTTTGTGATCAAATCGTTGATACCGCTCCTATAACCTACATTCTGCACATCAACCGCAAGAAACGAACAAGCCTCTCGTACGGGGACGTCCGACCTAAGTGCATCCCCCATCGACTCTATTCGTTTCTATTACAACACTCACTGCCTCGGGGGCTTTGGGTGGTTGCTCATCCCTACCCCGCACGGCGCGCCGATGACCCACGGCGTTTGTACGGGGCTGATGCTATTCGCCCCATTCGGGGCTTATTGTTCCGCGCCGGCGCGTAACCATTCGTGCGTAATCGGATGAGTTTCTACGATAAAACGAGACGTGCATTATCCATTCATCGAAGAGTTGATGCCTCATCCGATGACTTACCGGAGATGAATCTTAAATCGAAGCTCCCGCTTCGATTGCTTTGCAACAGGGACCATCTTTATTTTTGATGTAATCGTTGATTCGATTCCTATAAACTACATCTTACGATTCAACCGCAGGGAATGACCAACCCTGTCGGACGGGGACGTCTGACCTACGGCAATCGTTCTCTCCTACGTCTCACACTTACTTTACTTCACTCCGGCTCTACGTCCCCCGGTGCTCGGTTTATGGGGTGCCGCTTTTTTGTGAGCTTTCGGTACCGGTAGCTCTACATAGAACGTGGAGCCTACCCCCGGTTCGCTTTCACACCAGACCCGGCCGCCCATCGCTTCCGTAATTTTTTTGACGATATAAAGACCGAGTCCCGTTGAGGATTCATTGCCGGTTGGCTTATTTGAGAGACGGGCAAATTTACAGAATAGCTTCTGTTGATCTTCCTCTGGTATGCCGGGCCCCTGGTCGGCAATCGCCACACGGACTTTATCTCCCGCCGCCCGGGTCGAGATTGTGACCGTTGTTTCAGGGGGTGAATATTTGATGGCGTTGGAGATGAGGTTTTCAAATATGCGCAGCACATTATCCGAATCGCCCAGGAACGTCGTCTTGGCAGACGTCAGGTTTTTTTGCAGTGTAATCTGTTTGCGCTCGGCCGGTTTCAGAAAGTTATGCACCGCTTCATCCACGATACGGTTGGCATCCAGCGTTTTTACTTTATCATCTGCCGATTGGCCATCCATCGAATGAATGTGCAAAACACTGTTGATCAGGTTCCGCATCCGGTCAGAAGATATTTTGATGATGCCGGTATACTCCCGCAAGGTCTCTTTGTCGATATCGGGCACACCATTGATAAGGTCCACCGCCATATTGATTGACGAGAGTGGGTTGCGCAGGTCGTGCGCCGCGATACTCATAAATTCATCTTTTTCGCGGTTCAGTTTGCTAAGCTCCCGGTTCTGCTTTCCAATCTCCAGCCGCCCCTCCCGCAGCTTCTGGTTATTTTTCCTGCGCTGGTGATTAGCCCGAATCAGCAGTCCAACAATGGTTAGAAGCAGCAGAACACTAAAGATGAGAAAGCTTTCCAGCTGGTCATGCTGCACAATTTTGGCCTCCTGAAGTGCAGCCTCCTTGTTCAGAAGATCGATCTCACGATCCTTTTTTTCTGCATCGAAGCGCGCCTGGAGCTCTTTAATCCGCTCGCCCCGCTGCATATTTTGCAGGGAGTCACTAACCTCGTGGTATCGTTTAAACCGAGCAAAGGCCAGTCCCTGTTTCCCCTGTTTTTCATAAATTTCCGACTCTAGGAGGAGAGCCTCTTTCGTCCGTTCGCGAAATTGCTCTTTCCGGGCTGCCTTCAGTGCATGTGAACTGTACTCCAGGGCTTTTCCATACTCCCCAAGATCACGATAGAGCTCACCCAACACGATGTCCGCATAAACACGATGTGCCGTATAGCTGTGCCGTTCAAAATAGCTTCGCGCCGCATGCAGGTGAATGCTGGCCCGGCGGAAGCTCTCTTTATCCTTGTAGGTGGTGCCGATATTCAGCATGGCAACCGTGTACATCAGGCTGTCGGGCTCTTCCGGCTCAAGCGACCGGTTGGCTACATCCCAAAAGAGGTCCAGGGCTTTTTTGTACCTCTTTTCGCGCCGGTGGATAATTCCAAGGTTGTTGGTGGTTGCCAATAGCCGGCGATCGTCGCCAAGTTCCTTCCATTTCTTCATGCTGGCCCTCAGGTAGGAAGATCCTTCGCTGTAGTTCTCTTGCTCGACGTAGATTTGCGCAATGTTATTGAGAAGACGGGCGATCCCTTCACTGTTGTTCCGCGCGTTCTCCACACTCAATGCCTGCAAGTAGTGGCGATGGGCAAGCTCATGATCCCCGAAATCGAGGTATTTAATGCCAATAAGATTGTGAGCCCGGGCAATCCCTTCCGTATAGTCGATGTCTTTGGAGACGGATAGCGCCTGCCGGGCCGCGTTGAATGAAACCCCGGAATTCCGGCTCCTCTCTCTTGTCGCCACATCCAGCAGGCTATCCGCCACCGTTTGTGTGCGGGGATACTCCACGTAGCTGCTCGTTTCATCATCGTAAAGATAGACCTGATCGTCTTGATTGGGCCCGTTTTGATGGGCAATTGCATCCGCGTGTGCAGCGGTATCAGCGGAAGCAAACGTTAGTAATAGAGTGAATAGATATGTCACGTGAATGTCTTAAATTTGTTTTTTTGATGGATCATGCTGCGCGGAGTGGTTCTATTTTCGGCAAAATGAGAGGTTCTATAAGTGTTTTCCGCGATTTAATTAGAATTATTTAATAATTACTCCCATAAACTACCCATACGAATGGATCCCCGCAGCTAAAACCCTTCTATAAAGCGTTAAAAAGCGCTTTTCTAATAAAAAGGTTAGGGTATCGGGCCGTAAATCACGAGCGGTTTACCCAGGTGTATACGTAAAAACACCTATAATTAAGATGGGAATACTACTTAACCATTTCGTGAACCTGCCGAAAACAATCTCGGCTCCGGAACGGATTCATTCACAAAAAAAATGAAACCGATCTGATCGGCCATTCAGAATAGAGAAGAGAAATATGATAGAGGCCAAGAGAGCAACATAACATAGCAAATGTACAACCGTATTGTACGTTAGATCCGGTTGATTTTGAAGTTAGGGTTACAAAACAGAACGGCAGGAACCTTGAACAGTTCCTGCCGTTTTTTTATTTGGTTCAAATTCACCGGGCGATACCATCCGCTATCGCTACTCGGAAAGGCCTCTTCTCTTCAGAAGATACTTCACATCCGGTTCGTCTCCGCGATACTCCTTATACAATTCCATTGCATCACGGCTTCCGCCCCGCGAGAGAATATGCTCCCGGTACCGGTCGCCGTTTTCACGGGTCAGACCTCCTTGCTCTTTCATGAATGCAAATGCATCCGCAGCAAGTATTTCACTCCAGATATAGGCGTAATAGTTGGCAGAGTATCCTCCTGAAAACACATGGGAGAAATAGGGTGATTTGTAGCGCGGTGGAATCAGCGGGTTGTCCAGGTTATGTTTTGCAAGAGATTGGTTTTCAAAAGTGATCACATCATCAGGAATGCTGTTTTCGTTCAACAGATGCCATTCCATATCAACCAGGGTGGCCCCGAGGTATTCATACGTATCAAATCCCTGGTTAAATTCACGGGCCTCAATCAGTTTATCCAGGAGCTCTTGCGGAATGCGTTCGCCCGTTTCGTGATGGATCGCATAGTTTTCAAGCACGTCCGGCTGTATGGCCCAGTCCTCTTCGAAGGTAGAGGGGAACTCTACAAAGTCGCGGGGAACGGACGTTCCGGAGAGCGATGGATAGGTTACATCAGAAAAGAGTCCGTGTACGGCATGGCCCATCTCGTGAAACATGGTTGTAACATTATCAAATGTAATCAATGCAGGATCTCCCTCAGCTGGTGGTGTGATGTTCAGAACATTTGAAACCACGGGCTGTTTATCCAGAAGATCCGACTGCACTACGAATGAGTTCATCCAGGCGCCCCCTCGTTTGGAGTCGCGCGAAAAATAATCTCCATAAAACAGCCCCAGTTCAGATCCGTCGTTGTCATACACGGTAAACACCCTCACATCGGGATGGTAGACCGGGATATCATCTCTTTCCTCAAACGTAATGCCATACAGTTTCTCCATGGTATGGAACACCCCGTTTTTCAATACAGTATCCAGTTCAAAGTAGGCACGCACTTCATCTTCATTGATCGCGTACTGCTCGGCCCGCACTTTATCAGCGTAATATTGCCAGTCCCACGGCTGTATCTCGTCATCAATGCCGTCCCGTTTCATCATATCCGTAATCAGCTCCGACTCCCTCTCTACATTTTCAGCAACGAATGGAATCAGGTTGCCCAGCATCTCCAAAACATTTTCAGGGTTTCCGGCTGTTTGAGGTGCAAGTGCATAATCTGCATAGCGATCAAAACCAAGCAGGGCAGCTCTCTCCGCACGCAATTCAGCCAGTTCCAGTACGATCGGCCGCGTATCGATACCGCCATCCTCACCGATTCCGCGAAAGGCGGATGCCTCCCATAGCTGGCGCCTCAATTCCCTGTTATTAAGTGATTTCAATAACGGGTGCCGTGTCGTGTTGCTGATGGTCAGCAGATAGCTTTCCTCCATGCCCCGGTTGGCAGCAGCTTCTTTTGCCGAAGCAATCCTGTCTTCGCTGAGTCCATCAAGCATCGCTGCATCCTCTACAACCACAACTCGCTCCTGCGTCATCGCCAGGAGTTTTTCCTGGAAGTCGGTGGTCAATGTGGACATGCGCTCGTTTATGTTGCGCATTCGTTGCTGCTCTTCGTCCGTAAGCCGTGCACCGGCACGTACAAAATCAAGGTGGGTATCTTCCAGCAGTTTCCGTGATTCGGGATCCAGGTCACGTTCCGACCTGTCTTCGTAAAGTTCATTTACGCGATTGAAAAGATCGCTGTTCAGGTAGATATCATCACGATGAGAGGCCAGTTTCGGGGCAAGCTCCGACTGTATCTCCTGAATGTTGTCATTCGTATGTGCGGATGCCAGGTTAAAAAACACACGCTGAACCCGGGTCAATAGCCGGCCACTCCGCTCCATAGCTACGATCGTATTCTCAAATGTCGGGGCTTCGGAATTAGTGGCGATCGTTTCGATCTCCGAGAGATGTTCGTCCATCCCGCGCTCGAAAGCCGGCATAAAATGATCATCCGTAATCGTGGTAAAGTCAGGTGCTTCAAATGGAAGGATACTTTCTGAGTAAAATGGATTGTCTGTCATATCGTTTGATTGTCCGCAGGCGGTAATGATCACCGCCAGCAGGGATAAGATTACTGCGTTCGTAAGGTTCATATGTGTAGATTTTTTATTCGTTAGTTGAAATGGTGCGGAGCAACCCGCCCTGAAAGAAAAATCCTGACCATTCACCGGATGAAATAATATCAGCCGGTGATGAGCCCGGTCCGATGTTTACTCGGGGTAGATCGATTTTTTGGCAGCCAAAAGCGTATTTTTCATCAGCATGGCAACCGTCATGGGGCCCACACCGCCGGGTACAGGTGTAATCCAGCTGGCTTTTTCACGCAGACCATCAAAATCACAGTCCCCCACCAGCTTGTACCCTTTTTTGGTATTTTCGTCCGCCACCCGGTTGATACCGACATCGATGATGACCACCCCTTCTTTGACCATCTCCGCCTTAATCAGGCCGGGCTGGCCCGCCGCTACGATCAGAATATCGGCATCGATCGTGTGCCGTGTGATATCTTTTGTGTATTTATGGCAGATGGTGGTCGTGGCTTTGCCTGAGGAGTTCTCCCGTGAGAGCATAATCGCCACGGGTGATCCCACAATATTGCTCGCACCAACAACAACAGCGTGTTTGCTTTTAACCTGGATGCTGTAGTGATTAAACAGCTCAAAAATGCCGGCAGGGGTACACGATCGAAATGTGGGCTGGTCGACCGCCAGACGTCCCACATTCATGGGATGAAATCCATCCACATCCTTCCGGTGATCGATACTTTCAATCACATCATGGCTGGAGAGGTGCAGCGGCAGAGGCAATTGAACGAGGATTCCGTCAACGGAGTCGTCCTTATTGAATTTATCTACCTCCTGCTTCAGCTCCTTTGCCGAAATAGTGTCGGACAGGTGAGCCGTCGCGGTCTCTATTCCCACATCGGAGCACGCCCGTGTTTTAGCTCTTATGTATGTGGAAGAGGCCGGGTCGGTACCAACCTGGATCACCTGAAGAAAGGGCGCCCGGTTTCCCTGGTTGACCCAGCTTGTTACATCCTCGCGAATCTGGCTGCGGGTAAGTTCCGCTACTTTTTTTCCATCGATTAATTGTGCAGGCATAAGTTACCGTTCTATATCGTACTTTTTCATTTTATTGTAGATGTGGCTTCGCTGTATATCAATAGCATCGGCCGTGGCTGATACGTTCCAGTCATGCTCTTCAAGCTTTCGCAGAAGGTAGTACCGCTCAGCTTTCTCTTTATACTCCTGGAATGTTAGCGGCTGATCCGCCAGGTCGTTAAGATCTGCTTCTGTGGACGTATTCATAGCAGCCAGGCTTGCAACATCGTCGCGGGTGATGGTATCGCCGTCGCACAGCAGTGCCATACGCTCTACCGCATTCTGCAGCTCGCGGATATTTCCCGACCAGGGCAGCGACTGCAGCTCGCTTAGTGCACCATCTGTGAAAGATTTTCCGGCGTAAACGATCTCCTTTTCAGCCAGCTGCGAGAGAAATACCCGGGCAAGAATCGGTATATCCTCCCGGCGTTCGCGCAGTGGTGGCAGCTGGATCGGGATCACATTTATGCGGTGGTAGAGATCCTCGCGAAATCGATCCTCCCGGATCTCCTTGTCCAGGTCCCGGTTGGTGGCACAGACCACGCGAACATCAACATCAATCCGCTCACTGCCGCCCACGCGCGTTATCTGGTTCTCCTGCAGCACGCGCAGTACTTTCGACTGCGCATCCAGGCTCATATCTCCAATTTCATCCAGGAAAAGCGTGCCGCCGTCAGCCTGTTCAAACTTCCCGATCCGCCGGTCCGAGGCCCCGGTAAAAGCTCCTTTCTCGTGGCCGAAGAGTTCACTCTCCAGCAGTTCGGACGGAATGGCTGCACAGTTTACATCCACAAATTTTTGCGAGGCCCGGCTGCTCTTTTCATGAATCCATCGGGCCACAAGTTCTTTGCCGGTGCCGTTTTCCCCCGTGATAAGCACCCGGCTTGTGCTGGGCGCCACCTTCTCAATCGTTTTCTTGATCCGCTGGATGGCCGGACTTTCGCCAACCATCTCCGTCACATGATTGAGTTCCGACCTGATTCGGCGGTTCTCCTCTACCAGCTTATTGCGCGACAGTGCATTACGAACACTAATCAATAACCGGTTAAGATCAGGCGGTTTCTCGATAAAATCAAACGCCCCCATCCTTGTTGCCTCCACCGCAATCTTGATGGTACCGTGCCCGCTGATCATAATCACCGGCAGGTCTGCGTTGATCTCCTTCACTTTTTCCAGCACTTCAATGCCGTCCAAGCCCTTCATTTTAATATCCAGGATCATCAGATCTACCGCCTTCTCTTTTACCTGGCGGATGGCGCTCTTGCCACCCTCCGCCTCAAGCACATGGTACTGCTCAAACTCCAGGATCTCCCGAAGCGTATTCCGGATACTCTTCTCATCATCGGTCACCAGTATCGTAGGTTTGGAATCAGACATAGATCAATAGCTGTTATAAAAATAGGTTAAGATCCGGTCGTGGATCCGGTCTACAACGGCTGTCTTAATCGCGTAGTTGTTTGTGAAAATTGTAACCACCAGCGTCTCCTCTTTTTTTGTGGTCAGGTAGCCGCTCAGTGTTCTCACACCCGACAGGAACCCGGTCTTTCCCCGGAAGTTTCCGCGCAGTGGTGTATTGCGAAACCTATACTGCAGTGTACCGTTCTCTCCGCCGGTTGAAAGGCTTCTGAAAAAGGAATCAAAATACGATGCCGAGCGGACATCAACCAGAAAACGGTTCAAGTCCCCGGCTTTAAGGAGCGTGGCAGGCGCCATACCGGAGGCATCCCGAAGTGTTACGGCCGTGGTGTCGAACCCGCTGGAACTCATGTACTCTTTCACAGCCTCGAGGCCAATTTCTGTTGATCCCGGAATATTGTAGCGTTTGGCTGCAGTGTATTTCAAAAGCATCTCGGCATAAAAATTATCGCTCTCCCTGTTCATCCACTCTATCATCGTGTGTAGCGGTGCCGATCGGTGGGTATGCAGTTTAACGGCACCCGGGGCCCGCCCGCTAACCGGCTCATTCGTGGTCAACAGCTGCCCGTTAACCGCTATGCCACGTCTCTGCAGGTACTGCTTGAACGTGTCAATAAAATAAAGTGTCGGGTTGTGGACGCTCAGCGGTTCCGTTTCGTAGTGTCCCCGGGGCAGCGTGCTTCTCAGATAGATACGGTTACTACCAAGCTCGCGGCGGTACGATTCATCAAACGCTGTACCCTGTGGGGTGATCGTCTGTTCGTTGATAAATTGAACGTATGGTGTTTCGAATGGGAACCAGGTGACAGAAGGCGTAGCGCCCGGCTGCCCGTCGGCTCTCACCTCAAGATCAACCACATTAAAATTGAACGACAGTGCGCTGATCTCCGGTGCATAGTAATAGCTCAGGTCATCCCACTCCCAGCCGCGCGGGTAGGGTCTATCATCAAACAGGCCGTCATGACCCACAATATTGCCGTCAACTTCCTCAATGCCAAGGCTGTCGAGCACGGTATACCACCGTTCGAAGAGAAAGAGCGGATCACTGTATGCCTCACCATTGATCGTGGGATCTCCGCCCCCTTCGATGTGCAGATCGCCATCCCATCGCCTGCCGTTTATATCACCGGCTCCAAACAGTGTGGTTTCGAACCGGTGATCTTCACCGATCATTTCCAGGAAGGCCGCCGATGTCACCAGCTTCAGGTTGGAGGCTGGACGAACCAGCCTTTCGCCGTTCAGGTCATAGAGAATCTCACCGTCATCGCTCCGCACCATCACGGACCAGAACGAGTCGGAGGCGTGGCTCTGCCGGATCATCTCCCGGACCGGGTCCGCCGATTGAGCCGAAATCGTAGCAGCAGGCCAGGTCAGCACGGCTGCCAGCAGCAGAAAAAAACGTCGCATTCCAAGCCCGGCCGGCATCTGTTGATTAATTCCGAAAATAGTGCTTCTCCTCTTTTCGCATCGTTTCATGGATCTCTTCAGCGGTACTGCACTGCAGGATATTGTCCCTGAAAGAGCCGCTATTCATCAGCCGTGAAATCCGGCTGAGCAGTTGAATGTGCTGTTTTGAATGGGAATCGGGACCTACAAGCAACAGAGCCATTTTTACCGGCTGATCGTCAATGGAATCAAAATCGACCGGGTCGCTCAGAAGAGCGAAACTGGCGTGGACTTTATTTAATACCTGGCATTTTCCGTGTGGTATGGCAAGCTGCTTCCCCACCCCGGTTGACATAACCTCCTCCCGCTCAAATACGGAACGGCGCACCGGTTCAAGACAATTACTGCCGATTGAGGGCTCAAGCAGATCCACAAGCCGGTTGATCAAGTCGCTTTTACCGGAAACCCGGCAGCCAGCCTCAATAGATGACAGGTCCAAAAGCGTGTGAATGTTCATGTAAATTATTTGTGATGGAGTTACAGAATGCTGCGTGCAGAAAATCAAGATAAGGCGTTTGCGGTAAAATATCTGCCGGATGGCAGGACGATTTTTAAAGAAGGGCGACGTATGAAATGCAGGGATATCCGTACGTCGGACGTTCCCGTCCGACAGGGATGGGTATTTTATATGGTTGATTTGCAGGTTGTAGGTCATGGGAGCGGTATCAGCGATTACATCAAAAATAAAGATGGTCCACGTTGCAAGACAATCGAAGCAGGAGCTTCGGTTTACGATTCAACCCAATCGAATCAATAGTCCAAAAAGTCATCGGATGAGGCATCAACTCATTAATGAATGAATAATGCACGTCTCGTTTTATCGTAGAAACTCATCCAATGACTCACGAATGGTTACGCGCCAGCGCGTAACACTGAGCCCCGAATGGGGTGAATAGCAACAGCCCCGTACAAGCGCCGTGGTTTCTCGGCGCGCCGTGCGGGGTAGGGATGAGCCATCACCCAAAGCCCCCGAGGCAGTGAGTGTTGTAATAGAAACGAATAGAGTCGATGGTGGATGCACGTAGGTCGGATGTCCCCGTCCGACAGGGTTGGGATTGTGTTTAAGATTACGCATAAAATGTGGTGTATCCGTTTGGTATCAACGGTATCATCGAAAATGGAATTGCGACGGTAGCAAAACAATCGAAGCAGGAGCTTCGATTTACAAATCAGCCCAATCGAATCATCTCCGGGAAGTCATTAGATCACTTCAACGATTCGCCGGTCAAGCACCTGTTAATTTTGTTTCATCCCCCGTTCACTTTTTTGCTACCTTATCCATTCATAGACAAACGACCGGTTCATGCTAAAATCCGCACTAACAATCTTTAATAAAGAGGTGGCTATAGAGCTCCGCACGCGCTATGCCCTGAACACATTGCTTGCGTTTACGGGTGCTTCCCTGCTGCTGATTCTCTTTACTCTTCGGGCCGAACAGATGAATCCCACCCCAAAAAGCGGGCTGGTCTGGATCATCATCTTATTCGCGGCAATGACCGGTATGATGCGCTCATTTGTGTTCGAGGCGGATAAAAAAACGTGGGACCTCTTAAAGCTCCATGCCCGTCCGCAAGAGGTATATATGGGAAAACTGGCCTATAATTTCATCTTTCTGCTGGTGCTCCATCTCTTTACCTTTTTTTTCTATATTCTGATGATGAATCTGCAGGTGGCCAGTGCACCCTACCTGCTGGCGGTGATCCTGTTCGGGGCCGCCGGGCTGGCAGGTGTTACAACGCTGACCTCCGCCATGATTGCGAGGGCCGACCGGCGCGGGGCCGTATTTTCAGTTCTCTGCATACCGCTGCTCGTGCCGCTGCTTCTCATCTTAACATCCGTGACAAAAACTGCACTTATCGAGGGCGCCGCACCCGATGCACTGAACGATCTCGCTGCTCTTGTCGGGTATTGCGGTGTGACAGTAAGCGCTGGACTGCTTTTATTTGACTTCATCTGGGAGGATTAATGCCGATTATTGACAAACAGATTAATCTTGGAGACCGCAGAATTGTGGGACAATCTCACGCGCTGGGGCAGGTTGAAAAAATCTTTCAATCGGACCGGCTCAGCCACGCCTATCTTCTCACGGGGCCGCCCGGTTCCGGGAAAACGGCGTTTGCCCTTGCCATGGCTGAAGCGATCAACGGGGTGGATAACCTGACAGACCTGAAAGGATCCGCGCGTAGCAGGAAATCGAGCTGGCACTCCCACCCGGACATCCACCTTTTCATTCCGCTGCCCACTTCTTCCGGTACAAATGAACTCAATGAGCGGCTAAAACTACTTGCGGAAGACCCCTACGAAATTGTTGACTTCAGCCTGCGGCCGGAACTTTCGAACGATGCAAGCTCCAAAAACAAACGGGCGTTCTACTATATCGACTATTACCGGGACGATATCCGGCCAAAGACCGTGCTTAAACCCAACGAAGGCCGGCGAACCGTCATCATCCTCACCGGCATCGACACCATGCGCAAAGAGGCAGCAAACGCTTTTCTGAAACTGCTGGAAGAGCCTTCAGGCAACGTCATGTTTATCCTGACGGCCGACAAGACCGACCAGCTGCTGCCCACTATCATGTCCCGGTGCCAACAGATTAGCCTCTCCCCCCTCTCGCTGGAGGAGATTTCCGACGGGCTGGTCAGGTTTGATGGCATCGACCGTGAAGATGCCGATTTTCTTGCCCGAATCTCAGGCGGAAACTATGCGCGTTGTCGTTATATGGACCTTAGCGAGCTTCAGAAAACCCGCGGGGAAACCGTCGATTTCCTTCGATACGCCTACACGCAGGATGCACCGGCACTGGTTCCACTGGTGGAGGGATGGCAGTCGCGCCTCAATCTTGAAGGGCAGATCGCTCTCAGTAACACGCTGGAGCAGCTTCTGCGCGATATTATGGTCTACCGCGAGACTGGAAACCGCGACCTGATCGCCAATATCGATCAGCTTGAGGTGATCCAAAAGTTCTGTGAATCCCTGGAAAATGCCAGGCTGGAGCGTATGATTGAGGAGCTCCAAAAACTTAAGGAGCTTTTTTACAATAATGTTCAATTTAAGCTTATCTTTACGGCCCTCGCATTCCGGTTCGGAAACCTGATGCGGGGAGAAGAGCCGCTGATTTCCGATGAAATGCCCTGGAAACACCTGCCTGCATTTAGTGAATAACCGTTATGGCTACAACAGAATCTCTCTCTTTCGTAAAGATGCACGGTGCCGGCAATGACTTTGTGTTGTTCGATAACCGAACCCTGGGCCTCTCCGGTGAACAGATTGAAGAGCTGACACCAAAACTGAGCAGCCGGAATTTCGGAATCGGGTCGGATGGTGTCATCGCCCTCGACTATGACGACAGAAAGCAGGCCGACCTGGTGATGATCTATAAAAATCCGGACGGCAGCGATGCCGGGATGTGTGGAAACGGAGCACGATGTTTTGCTGCTTATGCGGTAACGCTTGGTGCCCCTCCAACCTTCAGTTTCCGCGTTCACGATAATATTTACCGCGCAACCACGTCAGGCAGCCACGTGACGATCGATTTTCCGCTGGAAACAAGTGTAGAGACGGTAGAGGTTGACGGCGAGTCGTACCTGGATGTTTATACAAACACGGAGCACATTGTATGTAGTGTTCCGATGTCGGATCTGGGCCGGGAGAAAAAATTGGTGAAAAGAGGACGCCGTCTCCGCACACACAAGCAGTTTTCGCCGGTGGGAACCAACGTCAATTTTATATCGGGAACTGATGAGGCGCAACTATCGCTGCAAACGTACGAGCGTGGTGTAGAAAATCTAACGCTGGCATGCGGTACTGGAGCTATTGCCTCCGCACTGGCCTGGCACCACTCACAGGATGCCCCCGCTGGCAAGCACCGGTACAGTGTTAATGTGAAAGGAGGCACGCTTTTTGTTGAATTTACGTTTTCAGATGGCACAGGAATCTACTCAGACATAACACTTGAAGGACCTACAGCTTTTATTTTTGACGGACGCTACTATTTATAAACGACTTCTGTTTACGGCTCTGATATTTGGCTTATTCGGGTGCGGTTCATCCGAAAACGGGTCCGGAAACGGAACAAACGGGCAGTCTTCCTACACCCCGCCGGCCGGACAAGTTACGGTGCCCGGGCAGCTCACGGCAAGCGACCGGGTCTTTTCTGTTAACCTGAACCGGAAGGGAAATCTTCAGTCTGCCCCGGTCCTTCGCATCAATTCAAACCAACAGCTTCGCCTGTCGTTTGACCTCCTCGAGATTGAGGCCCGCCAGCTCCGGGTCACCTTTACCCATCACAACCCCGACTGGAGCCCATCCGGCCTTGCAGAAGATTTTTACAAAGACGGATTTTACAACCTCAACATCAACGAATCCAGGCTGAGCCGGGCGGAACGGCCCAGATACCGGCGCTACACCTACGACTTTCCTAACGATAATATCCGGTTCCTTGTCAGCGGAAACTACATGCTCCGCGTTGAAGATGCCGGAAGCGGTGATTTTCTTTTTTCCATGCCATTATTTGTTACAGAAAATGAAGGTACCATCCGTTCTGAAGTAGAAACTCGTACGGTACCACGGCGAAATAGCCGTATTTCCCACCGCCCGCGAAGCACCTACGACCTTCCCAGTTTTGTGGAGACGCCGCAGTTCGATCTGCAGTTCTACTACGTTCAAAACCAATTTTGGGGACGGAGCCGGCAGGCAAAAGAGATCGACACCTCGCGAGAGGGCAACGTACTCTTTGAACTCAGGGCTGAGGAAGCCTTCACAGGTGATTATGAATTTCAGTTTCTTAACATGACACAGCTCTCGCAGCAGGCACCGGGTGTCTTGGAGTATCGTCCTGCCGAAATTCCACCGCGTATTGTCCTTTTTGATGATACCCAGGGATTTACCGCCTCCCGCAAACAGCTGCCTGGATCCAGGATCAACAACCCGGATACCTCTCTTGCCGCACGCTATGCAAATGTCTATTTCAGCTTCAACCCGTCCCGCGCCATCCCGGACAATGCCGGCCTCTATCTTTTCGGTGATTTCAACAACTGGGCGATAGAATCCCGGTTTGAGCTCAACTACCACCCCGAAACGGACAGGTGGAGAACAAATGGATTCATAAAAACAGGCACGTACGCCTATAAATATGTGTTGGTAGAGAACAATCGCATCGATGATTTGGCACTTGATGACTCGTTCACCCGCGGCCTGCAGGAGTATCACGCCTTTGTCTATTTCAGGGATCCGGACCGGTTCTACTACAGGCTGCTTCAAATCAACAATTTCTTTAAAAACTCCTGATACGCCTTATGGCAAGAGCACTTAAATTCTTTGCCGCGTTTTTCGTAACGGCACTCATTATTTTTGGCAGCATCCTGATGCTGAACTGGAAACCGTTCAACACTTTTTTTGAGAACCGTGACGCAATGATTGAAGGAAGCCGCTGGGTGGAAGAGACCTATTCACTTCGCGGACTCTCCTACTACATTCAAGAAAATCCCGGCCGGGTTTCTGTAGTCAGCAGTGTTCTCTCCTCCCCCGATTCCACGATCCGCTACGGCGCCGATATCCCGCGGCCGATGGGAACCATCGCCAATCTTTTCACCCTTATTGCCGCCGCAGATGCCATTGAAAACGGAAGAATTGATCCCGATGAGCGGCTTTTCTGGGATCGCATCAGCCGGTACCAGATCCCCGGGCTTGATCCTTCGGAGCATCGATCGAGTTACCGCGCGGCTCAATCCCGCGGGTGGATAGAACAAGACGGCACCATCACAGTTGATCATGCACTCCACCTTTTAGCAGAGTTTAACGACCTTGCGCTGGCCGACTACCTCTGGTGGATGTTTGAACAAGAGGAATGGTATCAACTGTCCGGCAGACTTGACCTGGAGTCCACCGATCTGCCCCTGCCCTTCTCGGGGCTTTACCTTACAATCTCCCCCGGCATCAGGCAGATGCCCGCTCAGCAAATATATGATCAGGAGCTTAGCAGGGAACGTTCCGCCCTCAGGCAGGATATCATCGAACGGTCCCGCCGTTTTACGGTGGATGAGGAGTTCAGGCAAAGGGTCATCAGTTTTGCAGAAGAGAATCGCCTCGGCACCACCTTTATGGATGAGCGTGACGGCCTGGCCCTTTTCCCTAAAACCACGGCTTCGGAAATCTCCGGAATCCTGGAACAGCTGCTGAATGGAGAGCTGATAAGCGAAGCCGTCAGCCGCCGCGTGAAAGAGTGGATGCGCTGGCCTATGGACCGGCAATCGGGCATTGAACGCGACTTTACAGATTACGGGGCAATGTACGACAACCGCATGGGACTGCTCAACGGCATCGACTTTGGCACATCAGCCTATACCGGCGACACCACCGTCCAGGCTGTCTTTTTTGACAGGATACAGATTGCCTTCTGGTTCCACATGTCCAGCAACCACATGCACCAGGACTTTCAGCAGCGTTTGATCTTCGACCCGGCCATGATACGACAGATGCGGGATGTAGCGGCTAACGCTACAAATGAAATGTCGGCTACCCAACCAAACCAAATGGAAACGTCTCGTCCATGAATAAATACTATTTTGTTTTTCTTGTCTGGCTGCTGCCGGCCTACTTTCTTTTCCAGGGTACCTACCAGGTGCTTATTTATAACGGACTGGGCCTGACCTACGAAAGCGGTGAAAGCTACATCGCGGACGTTCTTGAGTTTGATGTAAAACAAATTGCGGCCCAGACAAACGGGTACGTGATTCTCGAGTTTGAAACAGAACAGGGCGAAAGCGTACGTCAGCAGCTTGCCCTTCCGGTTCAAATGGCACAGGTGATCACCGATTCGGAGGTCATTCCCGTTCGGTACTACAAGGAGTCGTTCAGCCCGATTGTGATGCTGCCCACCTATGATCTGCAGCGAGACGTTGTATCAGTCAACATGGGAGTCACGGGAATCGGGCTGCTGGTTACACTCGTCATCGCCTTAGCAGCCAGCCGGTTTGCGCTGCGCCGCCTGCGCCACGGAGAAGAGGAACTCCAGTTCGAACGAATTGATTAACGAAATTTACAGACCTGATGCCCGATCAACACACGCTCTACCTGATTCCCACACCTATCGCCCGGCGAAAGCAGAACCTGGTACTTCCGCAGCATACGCTTGATCAAGTTCGAACCCTGGATTGTTTTGTTGTAGAGAAGATGCAGACCGCGCAAAGCTTTCTTCAGTGGATCAATCACCCAGTTCCGGACTATGAAATGACGTTCCGGGTGTTGAACAAAAAGACACCCGATCACGAAATTGTAAGTTTTGCACAGCTTCTGAGGGATGGGGATGTGGGACTGATGTCGGAGGCCGGGGCACCTGCCGTGGCCGATCCCGGCGCAAAGCTTGTTGCCCTTGCCCATCAGCAGGGACATCCCGTCAAGCCGCTTGTGGGTCCATCGTCTATCCTGCTGGCGCTGATGGGCTCCGGCATGAACGGCCAGTCGTTTACTTTTCATGGCTATCTTCCAATCCATGACAGCAGGCGCAAACAGTCCATCCTTGATCTTGAGAAAGAATCCGCCTCCGAAAATCGCACGCAGATCTTTATGGAAACTCCGCATCGCAATAAAGTGCTCTTTGATCAGCTGCTGACTGTTTGCAGACCCTCCACCAGGCTTTGTGTTGCGTGTAACCTCACGGCCGATAACCAGATGCTGGAAACCCGGCTCATCCACGAGTGGAAATCAAGGCCCGACCCCGACCTCCAGAAAAAACCGGCCCTCTTTCTGCTCTCAGCACGTTAAGCATCCACTCCGGCAGGCCATTGCTCCATCTGAATCCCTCCAATCACTATACTCGCTTGGGCATTGGTTTGAATGCCTGCCGTTTTCTCCCCGCTCCCCTATCCATATTCACACCACTCCCTGAATCGTTCCTCTGGTCAATTACCGGATTGCCTGTTGCCATAATCAAAAAATCAGCGCGGTTCTTCAATTGACTGCCCACATATCGGCGAGAAACAATATAGATGGGTGAAATCACATCATCTTATCTATGAAGCTCAGTTCGATTCATACATCTGTCAAATACCACTAAAAGACGTCCGAAAAGGGCATCAGGTCGTATCATATAAAAAGACAGGAAAGTGCCTCATCACATTATTATTAGAAATTTCTAACAAACCCATTAACAGATGTCACGAACTGTCCGATAATGAGAGTACACGAACAGGCAAGCGGATGTTTTTTACCCACATAATGCAACCCATCCGCTCTCCATATATACCTTCATGTGATACAGATGATTATGAAACGGACAGCACACCTTCTACTTGCCGCAGCCGCGGTCTTTTTATTTATACAGTGCGAAACACCGGGAAGCCCGGATTTCACACTTTCCAGCAGCGTTGATTCCCCCCTGATCTCCGAAAGCAGCTTTCAGTTTCTTGGTGGAAAAAATGCCCTGCTGGATACAACGAACAGCGAACTCTCCGATGTTTTACGTGTTGATGGTGATAACTTCATCACCATTTCCCAGTCGCAAACATTTGATTTTGGTGAGCTGGAAGACGCCATTCCGGGAATCGATGTGGAACCGGCCTCTTTCCAAACAACCGTGGGCGAGATTGAGCTGAGCAACTTTCACTCAGGTGACGGCAGCGGAAATGTTGGACAAGCCGGGTTCGGAGATCTGACCGGCCAGAATTTCCAGCTTCAGCAGGGCGATCCGATCCCGGGCGCACAGTCACCACAACCGGTCAATATTCAGTTCGACACCGATTATTTTGTCAGCGCACAGATCAAGCGGGGCGGTATTGAAATATCTCTCCAAAACGATCTTGGGTTTGATCTCGATAACCTGACCATTGAGCTCTACAGCGGCTCTCAGCTACTGGGTGTTCTTGTGTTTGATAACTTTGTCCATAACTCGTTCCGGTCCGAAGAGATCCAGCTCGTCGACAATCCCGAAATCGATCCGGAGGTTGAACTTCGCGATATCAATGCAGACGTTGAAATCTCCTGGTCTACACAAACCATGCAGGACGATTCCGGTTCGCTGATTATTAATGATGTAGCCGGTAAAAACCTGTTTGCATCCTCCGTTGACGCCATTATTCCGCCACAGGAATTTATCTCGGCCGGATCAACACAGTTTTCAAACGGAGAGTTTTCCTTCACCTCGCCGGATCATTTTGTTGAAATTGCATCCGGCACGCTTGTCATCCAAAATATCATCAATTCCGTAGACCTGGACATCGATCCGCTGGAGATTTCATTCCCCGGTTTCAAGGTCCCCCCTTATGGCGAAGCTGATTCGCTGGTGGTCAGTTTCAGCGGCGAGCAGAAAATTCCCCGAAATAATATGGAGCCCATCAGCAGATCGATCGACCTGTCGGATGTTCGAATCTACGCGGAGGGCAACTCGGTGGATTACTCCATCTACGCCGTCACGGAAGACACACGGGCAACGGGAGGCTCAGAGTCCCGGGTCATTCAGGAAACAGACCAGGTCTCAGCCGAAGTGGTGCTTTCCAACCTTGTCATACAGGAGGCTTTCGGTGTTGTAGAAAATCGCCAGGTGCTGCTGACCAATAACAGCGCGAACAGCGGCGACAACATCGATATCATGAACGATCTGGAGGCAGAACTGATCGATATCGGCGAGGTTGATGAATTATCGAAACGGCTGGAGGGTGTTGAATTTACCGAGGCTACACTCAGCATTGATTATGCCACCAATGTTGGCGTACCCGCAACGGTTATCGGTGCATTCCTGGGTGTAGATGCCAATGGAGATTCCTTCTTTCTGAAGGGTGAACCGGGAACAGATACCGGTGTAACAGAGACGGATCCCTTTGAGATGCTGCATATGAACGGTAGCCCGATAGATCCCGGCAATCTGCTCAAGTTTACTATCGAACCGAGCAGCGATCCCGCACAAATTTTAACCAGCACCTTCAACCGCGAGAACTCCAATATTACCGAATTCCTGAATCGTCTGCCGGTTTCGATCCGGTTTATCGGTCTTGCCGATCTCAACAAGGAGGGCGTGGAGGGAACCATTCAAAATCCAGTGGTCTTTGATCCATCCATTTCGCTGAACATTCCGCTGGCGCTGAAAGCAAACGGGGCACAGTTTACAGATACAACATCTGTTGATCTGTCTGACCTGCCGGGCCCGGGTGATGATGCCATCCTTGATAATGGATCCATTCAGATCCGGTCTAAAAACAATATTCCGATCGGCATCACCCTGGACCTCGAATTTTTATCCGAACAAGGAGAACTCATTACATCTGTGCCGCTGATTGGAGACTCTGAGGTGACACTACAGCCTGCGCTTGTTGGCTCAGGCGGCTTCTCCGTCTCCCCTTCCGAAGATTTTACAACCCTTCATTTGAACCGATCCCAGCTAAACGAGATTAACCGCACCCGAAATGTTCGGCTTGTTGCCGGAATCAGCTCCACTCTTTCTGACGAGATCCGAATACGCTCCTCCGATGACGTAAATCTGCTGATAAGCGGAAAATTTGCAATACAAAATAAAATTGATTAGCCCCAAGGAACAATACTATGACACTTTCAACTACATATACGACCGCCCTGGCCCTCGTACTTGCGCTTTTGTTCACGGCGGGACATCAAAACAGTTCTGCACAATCGCGCCATCTGACGGCTCAAACAGCCGGCCTCGGTGGCGGCGGAACAGCCTACCAGGATCTCTATCACGCTAATTTTGTGAACCCCGCCAACCTGATGATTAACCACAGCCGCCGTCCCGCGGTAACCCTCGGCATAGCAGGTGGCATTTACTCTAACGTGGGCGGAAACCTTGTAAATATTACAACCTATAACGACTATCTCACCAACGGGCAAGTCATCGATGGTGCTGTTGCTGACGACATGCTTGATCAGTGGTTTGGAACAGATCATGCATCCATGCGGGATTTCAAGGCGGATGTTGGTGTGATACCGCTGGGATTATCCGTACGAAACAAGAACTGGTCGGTCAGCGCCGCCTCAAGGGTTCGTGTGCTTGGTTCCTCCGGTTATTCGCGCGGTTTTGCAGACCTGGTCTTCAAAGGACTCGATTCCGATCAGTTCCGTGACGCCCGGCGCGTTGATATGTACCAGGAAGTTCTTGCATTCAACGAAGTGTCGGTTGGCCTTGCCATGACGATCCTGAAGAGCGACTCCTTTTTCGGCTTTGGTGAAAACGTGCGCCTGCACGCCGGTGTGGCCCCTAAACTGCTGATGGGCATCAATTACGCTCAGTTTTCGCTCGATTCCTCGCTGCAGATCCGTGAGGCAACCGCGCAACAAAATGCGGAACTGCATCACAACTTCACCTACACGCTTCAGGCTGCGGGAGAAATCTCCGACCAGCTTAAAGAGTACAATACGCTGCGACAAAATGGGGCTGATCCCGACATTAGTAATTTTATTGAGCCCACATCCGAAGATTTCACCACATTCAAAGGATCTTCTTTTGGCGTGGACCTGGGGCTGACGCTCGAAATGGATATCGATAAGCTGTCGCTGTTCAATATTGGCCTTTTCAATGGTGAAAAGAAGTTCAGGCTCGGGTTGTCGGTCACAGATATCGGAACGGTGACCATTGACGACCGCACTCGCTCATTTACAGCCTCTGAAGATTTCAGATGGGGAGGCATCCAGTATGACCCGCAGCGTATCGACGAAGAGTTCAACGGCGATGAAGGAAAATACTTTGAATCTGTTTTGCGAGATAGTGTTGGAAATGACATCTACGGTGACTTCATCACACGCGATGAAACGGAGATCAACAGAGCGCTGCCCACTATGATTAATGCCGGTACCCATCTGCTGTTGGGCAAATTTAGCCTGATGGCTGATATTGGCGCCGGTTTTACCAATAATCAGCCTGAAACGGAGACTCTCTCCATTTCACTGGGAACCGAATACAGGTTGCTAAATCGTATTCCTCTCCGTGCAGGATATAAGACCGGTGGGCTGGCCCCTACCACATATCATGCCGGGACAGGCCTTGAGTTCAGAAATTTTGAATTTAGCGTAGGCGTTGCCTCATCCACAGACTCCCGGACAAACGGGGCCGGTGTAGGAGCTGCCTGGTCAGGTTTGGTAATCCATCTCTGACATTCAGTCCAAATATTTTATTTGTACCATGGAGCATGAAGAGACCGCACACGTTGCGGTCTTTTCTGTGTATAACGGAACAGTTTAGAGCCTCCTATTTCATCATCTGTCACAATATATCTGCACATCAGTTTCTTTCTCTTCATACTGAATAATTTCTCAAAAAAGCGCTATCATACAAGGGAACGGTTTACTGTGCAATCCACATTTTACTGTGTGAAAGTAAGACCGTTCGGATAACTGCAGCAAAATCCCGAATGAAACGTAGTACACACCATGACTGATGATCACTCAAACACCGAGTGGCCGCTCTGGGAGGTTTTTTACCAGCCCAAAGATGGCAAGCCGTTCGAACATGCCGGAAATGTTCACGCACCGGATGCTGAGATGGCCTTGCAAAATGCTCGAGACACCTACGCCCGCCGCAATGAAGGAATCAGCATCTGGGTGGTGCCCACGGACCAGATTACGGCCTCATCTCCGGAAGATCGCGGGCCATTTTTTGATCCGGCGAACGATAAACCCTACCGGCACCCGCAATTTTACAGCGTGCCCCGGGCCGTTAAGAAAAGAAAATAATAATAGATTTGAGTAGTGGGTATTGAGTGTAGGTTATATAGCTTCTCATAACACATTCTCACTACTCCATACTCAGGACTCACGACTCAAGATTACATAAATGAGCACATTCGATATAGTTCCCAAAACGAAGCAAGACGCACTGGTTGAAACACTACTCAGGCTGGCCGACGACCGGCTGATTCATGGGCATCGACTGTCGGAATGGACCGGCCACGGACCGGAACTGGAGGAAGATCTTGCCCTGGCCAACGTGGCACTTGATATGATTGGTCATGCTTCTTCGCTCTATGGATACGCCGCAGAGCTGGAGGGAAAAAAGGATGAAGATTATTACGCCTACTTCCGGGATGATATGGATTTTAAAAACATCGCGATGGTTGAGCTGCCCCGCGGTGACTTTGCATTTACCATTGCCCGGCAGTTCCTGTTTAGTGCATTCAGCTATTTTCTCTACAAAAATTTAATTGATACGGTAGATGATGAACAGTTCAACGGGATGCTGCAAAAGCACTTCAAAGAGATCAAGTACCACCTTCGCCACAGCCGGGAATGGGTGCTTCGACTGGGGGATGGCACAGAGGAAAGTCACCAGCGAATCCAGGATGCTTTTGATGAAATCTGGATGTACACAGGAGAGCTATTTGACCTGGATGAAGCCGATCATGCCGCCATTGAACATTCCCTTTACGTGGATGTTACAGCATTTAAAAATGATTGGCAAGATCTTGTGAACCCGGTGATTGAAGAAGCAACCCTGACCGTACCCGATGACGATCAATACATGTTTTTCGGTTCTCGACAAGGGCGCCATACGGAACATCTTGGGCCGCTGCTGGCTCAAATGCAGTTTTTACGGCGTTCGTACCCGGATGCGGAATGGAAGTAACTTGTTTGAGTATTGGGTAGTGGGTATTGGGTAGTGAGTAATTGGGTTTTCTCATAAACTTTTAAACTCACTACCCAGGATTCCTATTCGAGGCTTTTGATTAGTTTGTAAAGCATTTTTTGAATGGTCATAAGATCATCCATGAGCTGATTAAATTGTAATTCTGACAGATAATCAAGGTTCTTAGAAATTATAAGCTGTGTTTCTAACTCAAATCAAGAGCCATAAGCAATGGTCGTAAATTGTCTGAATTCTTTGACCCCATAACGACCGGCCCCCTCGGCAATATTTGAACTGATCGAAACAACGCTGCGTCGTATTTGTGAGGTAATCCCATATTTTTCAACCTTAGGAAACGTTTTCGTACTATCATATATATCCTTGGCAAGTGAAACTGATTTTTTCCATACCGACAATTCTTTATAGTTATGCATAATTTTCTCCGTTATTTTAAAAGTGTGTGTCTCATATGATCCACTAAACCCGAAATCCTTACACTTTTCAATAAAAAATTTAGTTCCCCAATACTCTATACCCGCTACCTTATACTCCATACCCAATACCATGAACAAAACTAAAATCATACCAAAAACCCAAATCTGGTCATGGCTCGAAGAGGTCATCGACCCGGAGATTCCCGTGCTGAATGTGGTGGAGATGGGGATTGTGCGGGATGTGCAGATTGAGGATGAACAAGTGATTGTAAAAATCACCCCTACCTATTCCGGCTGCCCGGCAATGAACGCTATTGAGATGGAGATTCACAAAAAACTGAAGGAGAAAGGGGTCGAGAATTTTAAAGTGCTCACGGATTTCAAAGAGAGCTGGACCACGGATTGGATGACCGATTATGCAAAACAGAAATTAAAAGAGTACGGCATCGCTCCGCCGGAGGAAACAGACGGCAACGACGATTTTTTAAACAGTCTGAAAGGATCGCAGAAGGTGGTCCCCTGCCCCTACTGCGATTCTTTGGAAACAGAACTTCAAAGCGAATTTGGTTCTACTGCCTGTAAATCGCAATATTACTGCAACGGTTGTAACCAGCCATTTGAACATTTTAAATGTATTTAATGATCTTACAGCTGAAGTAATGATCAAAACGGACCTACTCGTAATCCACAGATTTCCCCTTTACAAATGTCACTGATTGAATCTTCAAAAGAACAAAACATCCTGACCCTGACATTAAACCGGCCGAAGAAATACAACAGCTTCACGGAACCGATGGGTCTTGAGCTGCAAAAGGAACTTCAGAAAGCTGCGGCTGATGAGGTGCGCTGCGTAATTTTGAACGCAAACGGAAAGGCGTTTTGCGGGGGACAGGATCTGCCGGAAGTAGTTGAACGGGAAAATAATAACGACGATTATACACTGGCTGAAACCGTTCGCACTACATACAATCCCATCATTCGTTCCATACGGAGTCTTCCAAAGCCTGTGATCTGTTCGGTCCAGGGCACAGCGGCCGGTGCGGGAGCCAATATCGCCTTTGCATGTGATATCGTCATCGCCTCTCATGAAGCTGTGTTTGTGCAGGCGTTCCGAAACATTGGGTTGATACCCGACAGCGGCGGTACATTTTTTCTGCCAAGACTTGTGGGTATGGCCCGGGCCAACGCCATGTACTTACTGGATGAGAAAATATCCGCTGAAAAAGCCGTAAACATGGGATTGATTTACAAGGCAGTCCATCATGAAAAGCTGAATGAAGAAACAAAATCTATCGCCCAAAACCTTGCATCGATGCCCACAAAAGGGTTTGGACTCTATAAAAAAGCAATCAATCAATCCTTTGAGAATACACTGCATCAGCAGCTTGATCTTGAAGCCGAATATCAAACCCTTGCCGGCAAAACGGACGACTACAGCGAGGGAGTTACATCTTTCCTCGAAAAACGGCAGCCTGAGTTTAAAGGGAAATAGACTCCCCCGAATTCAATCAGAGTTGACTTGAAGAATGCGCCGTTTGGTTATTCTTGTTATGATAGATCGACATTACATCTCCCGCGCCTCTCCGGGATACCGGTTTTCATTTTGAAAATCAGCCATCCAAAAGGGATATCGCGCAGGCACAGCTGATACTTGATCCAGGGCTTCCAGATCATCATCTGTAAGGTTTATCTCCGCAGATCGAAGATTTGATGCAAGCTGATCCCTGGTCTTTGCCCCGATCAGCGTACTGGTAATTCCCTTTTGATGCCGAACCCATGCCAGGGCGGTTTCGGCTACCGTAGCATCGTGTTTGTCAGCCACTTCTTTGAGCACATCCACGATATCAAACGCTTTCTCTTTATCTATCGGTGGAAAATCGAACTCATCCCTCCTGGCATTTTCGCCGGATGTTTCCTGGTCGCGCGTATATTTCCCGGTAAGAAATCCACCGGCCAGCGGACTCCACGGCACAAAGGCCAGGTTTTCAGATTTCGCATACGGTATCAGCGCCTCTTCAGCGTCCCGTCCCGACAACGAGTAGTAGTACTGCATCGCTTTAAATTGGTGCCATCCCCGAAAATGGGCCAACTCATTCGCCTTTGCTACCATCCAGGCCGGCCAGTTCGATACGCCGATATATCGTACGTAGCCGGAATCAACAATATCATTGAGGTTTTTCATAATCTCCTCAATTGGCATTACACTATCCACACCGTGCACGTACAGCAGATCGATTTGATCCAGTTTCAATCTCTCAAGACTGTCTTCCACCGAGTTAAAGATATGATAGCGCGACAGTCCCTGGCTGTTGGGGCCCTCATCCATCGCACCGCGAACTTTAGTGGAGATCACCAGCTCATTCGGATTCAGCTCAAGGTTTTCAATACTGTTTCCGAGAATCTCCTCCGATTGGCCAAAAGAATAGACGTTCGCCGTATCAATAAAATTGACCCCGGCATCTACGGTCATCTGCATCAGTTCATCGGCCTCCTCTTGCTGCTGTTCGCCGACGGATTTCCAGAATCCCTCGCCTCCGAATGACATCGTTCCAAAGCTGAGTTCCGATACGAAAAGTCCCGTATTTCCTAAAAGATTGTAGTCCATCTGTTTGGGATTATATTTTGATTTTATTTTGTAATTAAACAAAAAAATTGGTGAGATTCTCGTTCCTTTTCTACTATTGGCTTTTCATTCAATGAACGACCTCGGGCCAGAGACACCCGCGAGGCATCAACTAAGAACCCTTAACTTTTTGCTCAATACAAAGCTTATTTTGGAGTGTCCGAGGCTGTCCAAAAAGGGTGTACAACAAAGAACGTTACAATCAAACAGTCATACCGGACCCCGATCCGGTATCTCCTGTCCATATCAACGATTGGAGATCCCGTATCACGTACGGGATGACACCCTTTTTGGACAGCCTCGGACACTCCAACTTTCCTATCCGCGAATAGGGAACAGTCTGAATCGGAATATTGCGGATCTCCTCATACATTCGATAGGCATCATCCGGTTCAATCAACCGCTGGCGGACTTTCTTTGTTATGATTGCATCCATTTCGATTTGAAACAGGTCAGGGGGCATAAAACCGGTTGTGGCCGGTAAGAATCTCCCCTGCTTTTTGATAATCCTTTTCCGGTACAAACCATTTTATGGCAACACAAGGATCGATGACCGGAATACTCATCGATCCCTGTCTTCTGAAAGTTCTTTGCCGCTATCCGGAAAGGATTTGCCGGATGCTTTATATTTCGTATGTATTTCGTTTACCCTGTTCCGGGTTTCATCAACATCGGGGGTTGCATAGTTATCTACAAGATCCTTCAATTCTTCTTGCAGTGACCTGTTATTCTTTTTCGCTCTTTTCTTTAACCGCTCAAGGGTCTCCTTATCGATATTTCTGATAAGTACATCTGCCATGTGACTCCACCTCTTTTTCTTACGATTGATATCATAATGATATCCTGTTTTTATTGGCTCGTCAATACCTTGGTTTTGCCTGTCGATTGCTTATTTTCAACAGAATAAATCATGAATAAAAAAGGATATGAGTTTAGATAAAAATACGACCGTTGGAGTTGTTGGATCCGGGACGATGGGTAGCGGAATTGCCCAAATTGCAGCAACGTACGGACACGATGTGTACCTTTTTGACGCCTTTCCGGAACAGTTACAGAAGTCTGAAGATGGGCTTGTAGGAATTCTGAACCGGCAGGTTGAGAAGAACCGGATGACAAAAGATGAAGTGGATGAAATTCTGTCCAGAATTCATTTTGTGGATCATCTGAACGATTTCAAGACCTGTGGCCTCGTATTTGAAGCGATTATTGAGGACCTCGACACCAAAAAAGATCAATTTGCCCGCCTGGAGGCTATCGTGCCCGGGGATTGTATTCTGGCAACGAACACCTCTTCCCTCTCCATTGCGTCCATCTCATCCAGCCTGGACAAACCCGGCAGATTCCTCGGCGTTCATTTTTTCAATCCTGCTCCTATAATGAAGCTTGTTGAAATCATCCCCGGAATCACGACAGACGAGAGTGTCCGTAACGAAGTGAAATCGTTTATTGACGGATGGGAAAAAACAACTGTGCTGACGACAGACACTCCAGGCTTTATCGTTAACCGGGTGGCCCGCCCTTTTTACGGTGAAGCATTGCGAATCTATGAGGAAGGCATTGCGGATCCCGCCACGATCGACTGGGCGATGAAAGAGCTTGGCGAATTCCGGATGGGGCCATTCGAACTGATGGATCTGATCGGGAACGATGTCAACTATAAAGTAACCGAAACGGTATTCAAAGAGTTTTACTACGATCCGCGGTTCAAGCCATCATTTGCCCAAAAACGACTGGTAGAGGCCGGGCGTCTGGGGCGAAAATCAGGTATTGGATTTTATAAATACGGTAAAACTGCAGAGAACCCTGAACCGGTAAAAGACCGTGAGCTTGGCAAAAAAATACTCTACAGGATCCTCGCCATGCTGATCAACGAAGCGTGTGATGCCGTGTTCATGAATGTGGCAACTGCAGAGGATGTGGACCTGGCAATGACCAATGGCGTGAACTATCCCAGGGGATTGCTGAAGTGGGCAGATGAAATCGGTCCCTCTACCGTTCTGGACTGGATGAGTGCTTTGCAGGTTGAGTACCGCGAAGACCGCTATCGCCCCAACCCGTTGCTGAAGCGTAAAGTAAGAAACGGAGAGTTGTTCTATGAATCGTGACCCCTCACCTGACTACCGCGGCATTGTGGACAAGCTCCTCAGTGAAGATCCCTTCAGCAATTGGATGGGTATTGAAGTGATCGAGGCAAACAAAGGATTTTGCAAAGTTCGGTGTCGTATCAGGGAAGAGATGGTCAACGGTTTCGGTCTCACTCATGGAGGCATCCTATTTTCCCTGGCAGATACGGCCCTTGCATTTTCAGCAGCCACCCTGGGCCGGGTGGCCCCGGCAATTGATAACTCAATATCGTTCGCAAACCAATCTGTTGCTGGTGATATCCTAACCGCCACCTCGTCATCCTTGAACATCACCCATAAAACCGGCCTTTTCGAGATCAGGATCGAGAATCAAAAAGACCTTCTTATTGCCATGATGAAGGGAACCGTCTACAGGACGTCTCAATCGCTATCGCAGTAAAAATGCTCTGTATCTTCTGCGAGAAATCGCTACAGATCCACGGCCGGCCGGCGTATAGTTTATGATGTACCCATCCGTATCTGTCCTTCAAATCATGAATTGTTGACCGGATTAAATTCGCATTGTTCGCACTTTTCGGCTAATGGATACGGACGATTCGCTTGTCAAAACGAGAAGTATTTCAAAAAAAAATCTGCGTACCATAGGGGCATGGCATTCAAAAACCTTACGTTACAGGGTTAAAACAAGCATTGTTGTACGATATGGGATTGGTACTAAACTTTTTAACACAGGCTTCGTAAAACAAATCACGGGTTGGACTTCAACTGTCTGAGACTGTAGAGTTAAAACGCAGATGGTTAAGTTAATCTGCCTAAGCCTGTACAAATACTAAATTTACCGATCATATGGGATTGAAAAACGAAGCAAAGTCGGTCTACGATACAAGGACATTTTATAAAGAGTACGTCAGCGGAATGAATTCACGTCAGCTTGGCCTGGAATTTCAATCCGATTCCGAACGGCTTAAAAAACTATACTACGATGCCTTACAGGAGAATAATCCATCCGTTCAACCCAAAAAAATCCCGTTTCTGCAAAAAGTACTGAGCCTGCTGTCAGCTCTCACCAAACGGTTAAACCCGGTTCGGCGGCTGGTATTTGGAGTGGCAATGGTTGGATTTCTGCTCTACTTCCTGATTTCAATTTTCGAGGCTCTGTTTGTGGTCACGATTTTCAGCGGCCTGAAACCGATACTTATGCCGGTGGCATTTCTCTCAGTCCTTACCATACTTTTGATTGAGCTGCTGGAAAAATCGGATGTTCAGCAGGAGCTGAACTTTGCAAGGGATATTCAGCTCAGTTTGCTGCCGCCCTCAACCATCACAAAAAACAACCTGGAAGTCTACTCCTTTGCAGCAACAGCCAGCGAAGTAGGAGGAGATTATGTGGATGTCATCAATACCGAAAAAGGTACATATGTTATCATTGCTGACGTCTCCGGTAAAGGGATGAGTGCCGCACTCTACATGGTCAGAATCCAGGCGCTGGTTCACCTGTTGGTCAATAAACAGCATCCGTCCCCGAAAGAGCTGCTTCTTGAACTGAATGACTATATTAAATCCAACAAAACCGACAAAACATTTGTAACCGGGTGCGTGGCATTTTTTCCATCGGATAGCAACTTCTTTACCTTTTCCCGTGCAGGGCATAATCCCCCTATACTTTACAGCAAAAGCAATGATAGCACCTACAATCTCAGGACGGATGGATTTGCCTTGGGCATGACATCGACGAAAATTCTCAAAGAGAAATTGGTAGAAAAGAAATTCCGCTTCGAAGAGCAGGACAGCATACTCTTTTACACCGACGGACTTACAGAGGCCAGGAACAACAGAGGTGAGGAGTTTAGCGCGGAACGGCTTGATGGTATCATGTCCATCTACGGCTCTCTTCACTCCAAAACCATATCCCGTAAGGTTCAAACATCGCTCGAGTCATTTATCGGGAGCGAAAAGAACCTTGACGATATCACGTTCACTGCTGTACACAGAAATCCACAGGGAAGCCTGGTGGCCAGCAAAGAATAGAATCACCAATCACCTGTCAATTCAGCGGTGATTCTACTTTATTCAGGAGTGAATGTGCGTTTTCTACAACATCTTTGGCTGTGAGTCCAAGCTCTTTGTAGACCTCTTGATAGGGAGCGGACTCCCCAAAACGATCGAGCCCCATGGCAACGCCCTCACTTCCAATAAATTTGTGCCACCCCATGGTGGACGCGGCTTCAACGGATATTCGTGCCGTAATTTCAGGTGAAAATACAGACGCCTTGTACTCTGAGCTTTGTTTTTCAAACAACTCCCAGCTTGGCATGCTTACGACGCGCGTGGATATCCCCTCTTCTTCAAGCTCGGCTGCTGCCTCCAGGATGATTTCTACTTCTGAACCGGAAGCTACAAGCAGCAGTTGAGGAGTATCGCCTGATCCCTCTTTCAGGATGTAGGCACCTTTCTCCACTCCAGAGGCATCGGAATACACCGTGCGGTCAACCGTTGGCAGATTCTGACGTGTTAACACCAGGAGTGACGGTCCGCTGTCATTCTCGATGGCAGCTTTCCAGCTGTAGGCTGTTTCGTTGGCATCAGCCGGCCGCAAAACGGTTACGTTCGGCGTGGCGCGTAATGCAGCAAGGTGTTCGATGGGCTGGTGAGTCGGGCCATCTTCTCCAAGCCCGATACTATCGTGCGTAAACACAAAGATCGATGGAATGTTTGAAAGAGCGGCAATGCGGATGGACGGCTTGTTGTAGTCTGAAAATACCAGGAACGTTGCGCCAAACGGAATAATACCGCAATGAAGGGCCATTCCGTTGACAGCCGCCGCCATACCGTGTTCGCGCACACCATAGTGAAGATTTCTGCCTTTGTAGTTTCTGTGCTGAAATATTCCTTTACCGGGCATGTCCGTTTTGGTGCTGCCGGTTAAATCGGCCGACCCGCCGACCAGGTTAAATAAGTGGTCTCCAAGACTGTCCAGAACCTTGCCCGAAGCATTTCGTGTAGCCAGGCCCTTGGAATCGGCTTCAAATTCCGGGAGAATCTCCGACCAGTCTTCAGGCATGTCGCGTCCAACGCATTTTTTAAAAAGAACGCCGTCTGCAGGAAACTTCTTTTCATACTCTTTTAGATCTTTTTTCCACTGGTCTTCTGCTTTTTGGCCGCGGTTACCAGCTTTTCTCATCTCATTTTCGACCTCTTCCGGAATAACAAATGGTTCTTCATAGGGCCAGTTAAGTTCCTTCTTTGTTAGAAGAATTTCTTCCTCTCCAAGTGGAGCTCCGTGGGAATCGGCCGTGCCCTGTTTGTTGGGGCTTCCAAATCCAATGGTAGTTATGCACTCAATCAGTGACGGAGTGGCAGTGGTTTGAGCGTGGGCAATCGCCGCCTCAATCTCTTGGTGATTATGCCCGTCAATCCGCTGGACATCCCATCCATATGCTTCGAACCGTTTTGCCGTATCATCCGTAAACGCCAGATCTGTTGATCCATCGATTGAGATGTTATTTGAGTCGTAAAGGTAAATAAGTTTGCTAAGCTGAAGGTGCCCGGCAAGAGAAGCACTTTCGTGGGAGATACCCTCCATAAGATCTCCATCACTCACGATGGCGTAGGTGTAGTGATCAATAAGATCAGCGTCTGATTTATTAAATGTCTCTGCCATAAAGCGTTCGGCCATGGCCATCCCCACCCCCGTCCCAAATCCCTGGCCGAGGGGACCTGTTGTTGTTTCTACGCCCGGTGTCATCCCAAATTCCGGGTGGCCCGGGGTTTTGCTTCCCAGCTGCCTGAAATTTTTCAGTTCTTTGAGAGGCAGATCGTATCCGGTCAAATGAAGAAGGGAATAGAGCAGCATCGACCCATGGCCTGCGGAAAGTATGAAACGGTCGCGATCAAACCAGTGGGGATTTTTAGGATTGTGTTTCAGGAATTTCGTCCACAATACATAGGCAGCATCTGCCATCCCCATCGGCATGCCCGGATGGCCTGAATTTGCAGCCTGCACGGCGTCCATTGAAAGGGTTCGAATCGTGTTCACACAGAGAGTATCCAGATTAGATGCGTTGCTCATAAAAATATTTTAGTATCGATTGTTAAGAAGCCAAAAGATAGAGAAGATATCGGCTTTAAAAAAAACAAAAAGAGACAAAAAAAGGCCGCACCCGGTAAAGGTGAGGCCTTTCAACTATCAAATGAATTCGTCAGCTTTAATTAACGGCCGGTAGATTCATATCCTTCACATTCCAGTTCAAACTGGAGTTCGTGAGAAGCTGGATCTGAAAAATCTCCGTAGTTCGCATTTTCAAATGCTGTGCAGGCATTATCTTGTTGGTTGAGTCCTTTGTAGGCCATGCCAAGTTCAAAATGTATCTTCGCTTTATCCGTAACACCGCCGGTCTCGAGCTCCAGCGCCCGGTTTGCATGTTCAAGTGCACGTTCAAAGTTGCCTCTCAGGTTGCTAATTTCAGCTAAACGGTAGTGGGCATTGGGATTTTCCGGATCATAATTTTCAACCATTTCCAGAAGCTCTATCGCACGGCTATATCGATCGTTCTCTTTCAGGTTTACAGCTCTGAATACCAGCTCTTCTGCTGCTCCTTCCTTTGCATTATTGAGCGTTCGGTTATCTCCCATCTGTTCGGCAAGCTCAATCGCCCGGTCATAATACTGCATAGTTTGATCAATATCCTCAGGGTTCTGCTTTTTGTGAACAATCGCTTTCTGGTAGTAAGCTGTCGGGTAGTTGGGGTTGAGTTCAAGCGCTGTATCCAGACTTTCCATTGCAGCACTATAGTTTTCATTCCTGAACTGGATCGTTGATACTAAGTAGTGGAGCTGAGGTATCGCACCACTTGCCTGCTGGACCACTTGCTCATCGTTAAATTCTTCTCCGGCCTCTTTTGCTTCTGAGAAATATTCGATAGTGGTCTCAGCTGCTTCAACGGTTCGTTCCTGTTGAAACTGTTGATATGCACGCGAGGCGCGGCTGTAGTAAACTCTCGGTAGCTGTGTTGTAATTCTCTCCGAGATGTCATTCAGATTATTTTCCTGCGCAATATCGAGGGCAGCGCGGTAGGTCTCAATTGCATTTAGCAGTTCTCCGGCCCCGGCAAGTTCTTGAGCATCATTATAGAGTGTTACAGCTTCTGCCCGGAATTCTTCTTGGGCAGAAACAGTCTGTGTGATGCCAATCGTGAGAACGAATACAATCAGAGCGGACAAATATTGACTGTAAGATTTCATATAGCGCATGTTTAGGTTGTGATTTGTTGTAAAAAAGAAAATAACATAATAAAAATCTATCTACCGTTCAGGTCGATAACAATATTAATAACTAAATAGGCAGAAAAAAGTTTCTTAAAAAGAAAAGTTTGGCTTCGGTTTCCTCGTCTGATAAAAGTCACAGACAAATTTCACCGCTACTTCCACATCATCTGTAAGCATAAACAACGAGGTGTCATTTCCGGATATATAGCCATCGTTCACCAGTTTCTTTTCTATCCACTGGCTGAGCCCCTCCCAATACTCGGTACCAAAAAGTACTATCGGGATTTTCTGTATTTTTTTTGTTTGAATAAGCGTCAGAGTTTCGAATAGCTCATCGAGCGTGCCAAAACCGCCGGGAAAGACAATAAATCCCTGGGCGTACTTTACAAACATTACTTTTCTAACAAAGAAATATTTGAAGTTGATTTCGTACAGTGGATCTACATAAACGTTCAGTCCCTGTTCATGCGGCAGTTCAATTCCGAGCCCCACCGATTTACCACCGGCATTTTTAGCACCTTTATTACCTGCCTCCATTATGCCGGGACCACCACCGGTGATAACACCAAATCCATTTTCAGCAAGTAGCTCACCCGCCTGGGTTGCCAGCTTGTAGTACTTGCTGTCTTCTGCGGCACGGGCTGAACCAAATACAGAGACACACGGGCCTACCTTCATCATTTTATCGTATCCGTCAACAAATTCCCCCATAATTTTGAAGACGCTCCAGAGGTCATCATTCCCGATTTTCTCGAAATGATCCGGCGGTTTATTCTCTTTGGTAAAAAATTCTGATGATGACATATTCAATTTCTATTTTCTTTTCAGATTAATTTTCAGCGTCAGCCCGGGCGCAGCATCGGCAAGTACTGCAGGCGAAATGGATGCACTTGCCGACAGGTCATCCGATACGTCAAAACTTCGCATATGTGCAAAAACATAGGCGTCGAGGGCGTTCAATCCGTGTGCAAGCCCAAGCACAATAAACATTAAATCGCGCCTGTTCCGAAGTGAATTTCTTGTATCCCGGAGCTGACGATTATTTAAACCTTCTAAATCATCGGGAGTTGGGCCGAATTTAAAGTCCGTTTCATCGCCCCGTTCTGCGTTATAGAATGCAGCCCTGTAGTCTTTATAGTCCTGGTGAACGGTATAGGTATAGTACCCCACGCCGGCATACATTCCGTAAATGATCGGGAGTTTCCAGGCCTGTCCATTCACAAGCTGCCCCCAGCCGGGCACCATCAGCGATTTAAACATCACCGATTTAGGTTTAGGAAACTCTGGTTTTGAATCTGTTTGCTCTGTCGTATCTGTTTTGGCACTGAAAACCCCCGTCCGAAGATCCAGCGTAGTAAAATCTTTTTCTATGAATTGATTTTGAGAATGAGCGGTGCTGCAGGTGAACAACAGGAAGAACAAAAAAATACTACTCTTCATCCAGTATTTGCAGAAGGCGGTCGAGATCGTCATTGGAATAATATTCAATTCGTATTTCCCCCCCATCCCCTTTTTCTTTGATATTAACTTTTGTGCTCAAATTATTCCGCAGGCGTTTTTCAAGGGTTTTAATAAACGGCGACGAGTCATTACGTGAGTTGTCCGGTTTTTTTTGTTCCTTTTTTTTGTCAAGAGATCGAACAAGATCTTCCGTTTGCCGTACCGACAGCGACTTATCTATTATTTTCTTGAGCAGTGATTTTTGATCAGACTCTTTTTCAACATTAATGAGCGAACGGGCGTGGCCGGCCGATATTTTTTCATCCCGTAAAGCAGCCTGTAGAAAGTCCGGCAGTTGAAGCAGCCGAATCATGTTTGTAACCGTCGACCGATTTTTACCCACCCTTTCCGCCACTTCTCCCTGGGTGTAACTGCACTCCTCCATCAGGCGCATGTAGCCCATTGCGACCTCCAGCGGATTCAGCTCCTCTCGCTGAATATTTTCGATGAGGGCAAAAGCGATCATCTGTTCATCATCTACTTCCCTGATGTAAGATGGTATTTCATCAAGGTCTGCCAGTTTCGAGGCCCGAAGCCTCCGTTCACCGCTGATCAGCTCAAATCTCTTCTCTCCCAGGTAGCGCACGGTGATTGGCTGAATCAATCCGTGTTTTTTTATTGAATCGGCAAGCTCTTCCAGCGCATCTTCTTTAAACTCTTTTCTGGGCTGATGCGGGTTGGCACGAATATGATCCACCGGGATATTAAGAACCACGTTCACCTTCTCAGCAGGTTCAATGGGGACCGCGGTTTTGGTTTTTTCCGATTGCGGAGCCTTTTCATCGCCCTCTTTATCATACTCCGGGAAAAAAGCTCCCAAACCTCTGCCAAGTACTTTTTTGCTCATCTAATCAACTCCTAACCCGCAACTACGGGACTATCTTTAAACATTTTTTTATTTCGCTGAATAATCTCCCTTGCCAGCGCCAGATAATTTTTTGAGCCGGTGCTTGTGGCGTCATATAGAATCGCCGGTTTACCGAAACTTGGGGCTTCGGCAAGGCGCACATTCCGGGTGATGACCGAGGAGAACACGCGATCGTCAAAATATCGCTTCACTTCTTCAGCAACCTGGTTCGACAGGCGTGTGCGGGTGTCGTACATCGTCAGGAGCACACCCTCAATATCGAGGTCGGGATTGAGATGCTGTCTAACAATTTTAATCGTATTCAGCAGCTGTCCGAGACCCTCGAGGGCAAAATATTCGCACTGAACGGGAATTAAAACGGAGTCAGATGATGTCAACGCGTTAATGGTTAAAAGCCCCAGGGATGGCGGGCAATCGATAATAACAAAATCATACTCTTTTTTTACCTCTTCCACAGCTTTAAGCAAGATACGTTCCCGCTCACTTCGTTCCACCATCTCAATTTCAGCACCCACAAGGTTGATATGAGATGGCACAAGGTCCAGGTAATCAAGTTCGGTTTCCCGCACGGCTTCTGACATCTCTACGCCGCCTACCATAATTTCATAAATAGACGTGGAAACGGTGTTAGCTTCAATGCCAAGACCGCTTGTTGAGTTGCTTTGGGGGTCGATGTCAATCAGAAGCGTTGAGTGTTCAATAGCCGCAAGACTTGCTGCCAGATTGATTGCTGATGTGGTTTTGCCGACCCCACCTTTTTGGTTTGCAATAGAGATTACTTTTCCCATTCACTAAGAAGCATGAATTTTAATTTTACTGCCATTAGAATATAAGCTTCAGCATTTCCCCAACCAAAAGAAGTTATTCACATCGGTATGTGAATATCTGAAATGGGTATTCGTTTGCGCCCTTAAAATAGAGCCATAGGAAAGTATCAGCGGTTGTTGCTGGTCAAACGGAATGCCGGCCCGACTGATGCCCGGCTTGTAATACTATCTGTTTTTTTAAGCATCATCTGATTCTGGGCATCGAGGACAGGGCCGGCACTCCCGTTCCCTGTTTTGACGCTTCCAAGTCTCAATATATTGTCTCTGTTTACCCATGGCTGTACGTTTGAATAATCGTTCGGAAATGAAACGGCCGCTCCATTTGAAGCTGATGAGGCAGGGCCTGCTGAGACTTCCGATCGATTATCGAATGGAAACTCTATTGGATCCTCTAAATAGAACGAACCAGCGGCTATACTAACCAGCAAGACAGCCACGGACATAAATTTGACAGCGCCAGCACTCTTTTCGGCCGGTTGATCAGCCGCCATGGCAAGCACCGTCTCGGAGAGAGAATCCGGGGGGGAGAGATTCGGCAGATCGTTCAACCTGTCGAGAGTACGTTTTGTCGATTCAACTTCAATTTTAAGGTCGGGATCTCTGTTGACTTCCCGCTCGAACTCGATTTTTTCGGCGGGATCCATTTCGTCTAATATGTATTTAATAGAATCTGTATCGTTATTGCTCATACACTGTTTGGTTCTTTCTGGTGTTCTTCATCGAACATTTTACGCAGGTTTATAAGAGCATACCGCATTCTGCCAAGGGCCGTATTGATTGAAACATCCGTCAATTCTGCAATCTCTTTAAACGGCATTTCATAATAGTGCCTCAGCATAACAACGGTACGTTGTTCCTCCGGCAGGTTCGAAATATGCTTTAATAACTCTGATGTTGATTCATCAAGAACCAGTTCTTCATCCTGACCCACTGCGTCTTCGTCGGGCAGGCGATCGTAGAAATCTGTTTTGGAATCATCATCATACGATCCATTAACGTCGACAAACCGTTTTTGTTTTCGAATATGATCAATTGTTGCATTATGTGCAATTCTCATCACCCAAGCGATCCATTTTCCCTGTTCATTGTAGGTGTCATCCATTTTGGTGATCACCTTCGTAAATGTCTCCTGAAAGATATCATTGGTGATTTCACGATTGTGAACCATACTAAAAATGTAGGAGTACACTTTGGCCTGGTGCCGGTTCATTAACTCTTTAAATGCAAGCTGATCATTGTTTTCGCGATACAAATGGACCAGTTCACGGTCTTTCATCTGGTCGTAATTATCAGGTATATTTTTTGATTTGTTGAGACGCATAATCTTTCCGTTTTGACTTTCGTACTAATCAAATAACAAATTAAATTTTCTTTACATTCATAAGCAGCGAGAGGTAGATCTGATTCCTCTACCTACAATGTACATGTAATGAAAGAGTTCTGTTCTAAACATTCTATCACATATTGATGCGACAAAAATAAAATAACACACTGATTTATTGGTACGCATTCTGATTGACTTGGTTCCAAACTGAACAGATTATGTTGCACAAAAATTACACCATACAGTCAAATTCATCTGTTTTACCGTATGAAACCGTCGTTATATCCCATTCAATATGAGTAGATATCTTTTAGGAGTCGATATTGGCAGTTCCTTCGTAAAAGCTTCACTGCTTGATATAGAGCGTGGTAGAAGTGCAGGATCAGCAAGTGCACCTGACCTTGAAATGGAAATAATATCAGACAGTCCTGGCTGGGCTGAACAGCATCCGGAACGCTGGTGGTCTGCACTGATGACAGCAATCCTCAAATTACGCACAAAAACCAAGGTTCAAGGCGGAGAAATCGCCGCAATTGGCATATCCTACCAGATGCACGGACTGGTTGCAGTAGATAAACATCAAAAGATCGTTCGCCCGTCCATTATTTGGTGCGACAGTCGTGCCGTGGATATTGGTAAAAAAGCCATGAATGACCTTGGTCATGACAGAACGAGGCACCGCTACCTGAACTCCCCCGGTAATTTCACAGCCTCCAAACTCCGGTGGGTGATGGAACATGAGCCAGACGTATTTAAACAAATCGATAAAATGATGCTTCCGGGAGATTTTATCGCCATGAAAATGACGGGAGATATTCGCACCACGGTCCCGGGGCTCTCCGAAGCAATATTATGGGATTACCGGCAGGAGAGCCTCGCCAACGATCTGCTTCACTATTTTGATATCCCGTCCAGGCTCATACCGGATATTGCTCCCACGTTTGGAATCCAGGGAACGCTCACCAAAAAGGCAGCGGGCGAACTGGGACTCACCCAGGGTCTTCCGGTTGCATACAGGGCCGGTGATCAGCCGAACAACGCGTTCTCGTTAAATGTACTGGACAGAGGAGAAATTGCCGCGACAGCCGGAACATCGGGCGTGCTATACGCAATTACCAATCGTCCCGACTATGACAAAAAATCGCGCGTGAACACCTTTGTTCATGTAAATCACATACCCGATACCCCACGTTATGGTGTTCTTCTCTGTATCAACGGAGCCGGAGCTCTTTATCGGTGGCTGAAGAATAATCTGAGTGGCAACAACCAACCCAGTTACGAACAGATGAATACGATGGCATCAGGTATTTCCATTGGCGCCGACGATCTGTTGATGATGCCATTTGGCAACGGAGCGGAGCGTGTCCTTGAAAATCGTGATATCGGGGCATCAGTACACGGTCTCAATTTCAATCGTCACAATAATGCCCACATCGTTCGGGCTGCCCTGGAAGGTGTTGTCTATTCTCTCACCTACGGGCTGCAGGTTATGCAGGAAATGTCGATAGAAACAGATACAGTGAAAGCCGGTTATGCCAACATGTTTCTAAGCCCGGTATTTCGGGAGGCGTTTGTCAATACAACCGGTTCCACACTTGAGCTTTACAAAACTGACGGAGCAGAAGGGGCTGCAAGGGGGGCCGGAATCGGGGCAGGTGTTTACACATCACACAAAGATGCATTTCTGGGACTTCAAAAAATTACTACCATTAAAAGTAATCCCAACCAACGGAAACACTACCTTGAGGTCTACGAACGCTGGCTGGAAGAGTTAAATCGCAACATTCAATCTTATTCCCAATGATGCATAGCAATCAGTATTTCCCGGACGTAAATAAAATTGAATTTGAGGGGCGCGACTCAAACAATCCCCTGGCTTTCACCTGGTATGATGAATCCAGGATAGTGGCTGGACAACCGATGAAGGAGCACCTGCGATACGCGGTTGCCTACTGGCATTCCTTTTACAATGAAAACGGGGATCCTTTTGGAGCCGGTACACGCATCTTTCCATGGGATAGATCATCAAACCCTCTTGACAATGCAAAGTACCGCCTGGACGCTGCCTTTGAATTTTTTTCTAAACTGGGCAACCCTTTCTACTGTTTCCACGACCGCGATCTTGCACCTGAAGGTGATAGTGTTGCCGAGTCAGAAAAAAACCTTAAAGAACTGGTCTCGTTAGCGGCTCAATACCAGAAAGAGACCGGTTTAAAACTACTCTGGGGAACAGCAAACCTGTTTAGCCACCCCCGCTACATGAACGGAGCTGCAACCAATCCGGATTTCGACGTGGTATGCCATGCCGGTGCTCAAGTAAAAGCTGCGCTGGAAGCTACCGTAGAACTCGGGGGCGAAAACTATGTGTTTTGGGGCGGACGTGAGGGGTATACTCACCTGTTCAACACACGGATGAAAAGAGAGCGCGACAACCTTGGCCATTTTTTACGGGCCGCAAGGGATTATGGGCGTAGCATCGGGTTCAACGGCAATTTTTTGATCGAGCCAAAACCGATGGAACCTACAAAACAGCAATACGATTTCGATGCGGCCACCGTCATCGGGTTTTTGCGGGAGCAGGACTTGCTGGATGATTTTAAACTCAATATTGAGGGCAATCACGCTACGCTTGCAGGGCATTCATTTGCCCACGACCTGACCGTAGCATCTGAAGCCGGCCTGCTTGGAAGCATTGACGCCAACCGCGGTGACAATCAAAACGGCTGGGATACCGACTATTTCCCCACGGACCTTCGCGATGCCGTAGAAGCCATGATCGTTGTCCTGGAAAACGGCGGCATTGCCCCGGGAGGATTGAACTTCGACGCAAAAATCAGAAGAAATTCCACTGATCCGAAAGACCTTTTTTACGCTCACATTGGAGGTATGGACACCTTTGCACGGGCCCTGATTATTGCAAACAACATCATCAACGATCCGCTTTACGCAGAACTTAGAGACGGCCGGTATCAATCCTTTGAAAGCGGTGAGGGCAAAGCATTCAAAGAAGGAAATAGATCACTGGAACAGCTAAGAGATCGTGCAGCATCGATAGGCGAGCCGGCCCGGCTAAGCGGCAGACAAGAGCTTCTTGAAAATCTTTTTAACCGGCAGATGATGTAGTTCAATAGATTCTTATACGTTTAATTTTTACTGCGACGTTATTTGTTCCAAAATCCGGCACCCTCATTTGTTTCTACCTTGAGGGTTCCGCTGACTCTTTACTAAAATGGTCATAAACCCGCTTCCCTGTTTTCTCGCCAATTACCTCTTGTATCTGATCTTCCCCGGCTGACTTCACCTTCTTAACTGAACCAAAAACCCGGATCAGCTCTGCAGCTGTCTTCTCCCCGATTCCGTTAATTTCTGTCAACTCAGATTTAATGGTCCGTTTGCTTCGCTTGTTGCGATGGTAGTTTATCGCAAACCGGTGGGCTTCATCCCGTGCACGCTGCAGCAGCTTCAATGCCGATGAGGTTTTTGGAATCATGTATGGATCTGCTTTTCCGGGTACGAAAACTTCCTCCAGCCGCTTGGCGATCCCTGCAATTTCGCACTCTTCTTCAAAGCCGATCTCACGGAGAGCTTCCACTGCGGCACTGAGCTGCCCTTTACCACCATCAATCAGAATCAGGTCCGGTGGCTGCTGTTTTTCCTCTTTCACGCGTTTATAGCGGCGCTTTACAATTTCCTTCATCGAGGCAAAATCATCGGGCCCCGCTACGGTTTTAATCTTGAACCGCTTGTATTCACTTTTTCGCGGCTGAGAATCCACAAAACAGACCATCGAAGCCACCGGGTCCGATCCCTGTGTGTTGGAGTTATCGAAACACTCAATTCTGCGCGGCAGCCGCTGCAGGTGCAGATACTCTTTCAGATCTTTAACGGATTGTGGAATCCGTTCTTTCTCAAACTTCTGTTTCTCCAGTTTACGCTGCCCAAGGTTCAGTTTTGCGTTAGAGATCGCCATGTTGATCAGGTGCTTCTTCTCCCCGATTTTCGGCACACGAATGGGTACTTTTTTCTTGTGCTGCTCCCAAAGATACTCTGCCAGCGGTTCCGAATCTTCCATCTCTTCGCTGATATATACCTCATCGGGAATGGCTCCTGCAAACTGCCCGGTGTAATAATCTTCCACAAACGATTGGATCATCATATCACGGGAAGACTCGGAGATATTCTTCAAAAACCGGTGAAACTTTCCGATCAATTTACCCTCTCGGACTTTAAAGAGTACTCCGCACGCTTCCAGGAGCTCATCGTCTATCTCTATTGCAAAAATATCGCGGTTAACCTGCTTGTTGTCTACAATCTTCATCTTCTTGTTGTACTTCACAAGCGATTCCATACTATCCCGCAGCCGGGCCGCCTCCTCAAACGCAAGCGCATCCGAAGCAATCTGCATCTCTTCCTTGATCTCCCGGATCAGGTCTTCGGTCTTGCCGGTTAGCAGTCGCTCTACTTTTTCAATGGCGGCTTGATATTCCTCCTCATCCCAGTCACCTGAACAGTTTTCCAGGTAATCGTCAAAACAGGAGTGCCATTTGGGTGCTCCACGCGATTTGTCGATCATTTTAGGTGACACAGCGCACGTACACAGGTTAAACGTTTTGCGAATAGTTTCCAGCATCCGCCGCATATGGCCCACGTGGTCGTATGGGCCGAAATACTTACTTCCATCTCTCACAACGGTACGCGTTGGGTAGACACGGGGCTTTGAATCGTTCGTAACACATATGTAGGGATACGATTTATCATCACGGTACATGATATTGTATCGTGGCTGGTGCTTTTTAATCAGGTTGTTCTCCAGGATCAGCGCCTCCGCTTCCGAATCGGTTACGATCACCTCCACGTCATCAATTTTTGAAATCATCACTTTTAGTCGCCCGTCGTGATAGCGTGAGTCCTGGAAGTATGAGCGCACGCGATTTCTTAATTTTTTCGCTTTCCCTACATACAGGTGGTTCCCGCGGTTGTCTTTAAACTGGTAAACACCGGGACTCAGCGGCAGATGATCTACTTTTTCTTTAACCGTGATAGACATATGAGCACCATTCAATTTTCATAAAAATAGTAAACAGTCTCCTCGGGAAAAACATTTATATTAGCTACCCGGAAAGAACTCTCCTGACGTTCACAACTCATGGTGGGTTTTAACTTCAACGCAACCAGTTTCAGATCTTTCGTTCATCCAACATATTTGGTTTGAGATAAGACGATCATTACGTACAAAAAAACAACAGATAATCATTTTCATCCCTTCAGAACCAAAGCAATCCATGAAATTCACCGGTACCCGCCCCGACATTCCGATACTATTTGAAGATAATCACCTCCTTGTGGTTCACAAACCTGCTGGAGTACTCTCACAGGAAGACCACACCGGGCGTCCGGACCTTCTGAACCTGTGCAAATCTTACATCAAAACGGAATACAACAAGCCCGGAAATGTCTTTCTTGGCCTGCTGCACCGCCTCGACAGGCCCGTAAGTGGCGTGATGGTATTTGCAAAAACATCCAAGGCAGCTTCCAGGGTCAGCGAACAAATCCGGGCAAGAAAAGTAAAAAAGTCCTACCTGGCGGTAGTGGATGGAGATCCGCCTCCAAACGGGGTACTCGAGCACCACCTTTTAAAAAACCATAAAACCAATCGGACGGCCGTGGTCCCCTCACCCCGTAAAAAAAGTAAACTCGCAAAGCTTTCCTTCAATACCATTGACAGATCAGATGGAATGGCCCTTGTGGCTGTACAACTTGAAACAGGTCGGGCACACCAAATACGGGTTCAGTTTGCCCACATTGATGCTCCAGTACATGGAGACAAACGCTATGGCAAAGAATCCAACGTGCCGATTGCACTGCACGCCCACAGGTTCCGCCTTGAGCATCCCACCCTGAAACAGGAGATGGAGTTCGAAGCGCCGCTGCCGGATCAGGCCCCGTGGACTGCGTTTAGTTTAGTATGAATAAGTCGCCAGGTCTCTTTTACTGCTTGGAGAGAAAGTTTAAACTAAGTTCGATTCTTACATCTGTCAAAACCCACTAAAAGCCGTCCGAAAAGAGCGTCATCTCGCACTCGATGCGCTCATTATTTGAACACGTATCGCCAGCGGAGTGTAATCTTCTGTCCGCTACAAAGGCAGCAGATGCCGGATCTAAGTAAAAAAGGCTGAGACCTTAACCATAAGATCCCAGCCTCTCAAACTACACTCTGTATTTCTGGTTATGTGCCTACTGCACAATCTGTGGTTCTTGATTCACTACATCCGGTTTCCATGCAGCCTGCGTATTGTTGAGTGCCATGTTCCCTATCTCTTCCGCACGATCTGCATCATCCGTCACTTCTCTGGCAACTGCAAGCGGAACAACTTTACTGATTTCGGTAATCATTGTTGTACAATTTGTCAGGTTTTCCTTGGTGAGCTCTGCAAGCAGCTCATCTTCCTCGGCAAGCGCGTGAGTATGAAGCATTGTGTATCCAATTGTTATCATGGAAAGTGCGGTATAATCATCACGCAGCATCTTGGACATTGTATCGGTTCGGGCCGCATCGATTAAACCTGCAAGAGACCCGGCAAATGAAGCAATTTTTGTTTTGATATCGCTCTTCAATTCACCGCCGAGCCTATCGACATGATGCTCGAGGGAGATTACGTGAGAGGATGTCATTTTATCCAGTTCATGCAGCAGTTCAATTACTTTTTCGTCCTTAATTTGTTCAGATGTTTTCTGCTTCTTTAAGGCGTTCATGAAATGATTCTCAAGAGCAAGAAGATCAGAAGTATATTTTTGTAGTGATGATTGATTCACTGTACTCATAAAATGTAGATGAATTAGATTAATGATGATTCATTATTAAAAACGTATCTAAGGCAAGACGCGTTCAGAAAATTGTGCATTACGAGGCGCCTGGAAACTCAAAATATAAAATTTGAACTGTGTCCGGTTTACAACAATCTTCTTGTTGTTAAATACCGTGATGCCCAATATTGCTGATTTAAGTGAGAAATTTTAACACCGGATGAGACTGATGCATGAAGAAAACGGCCGTCATCCATGGCCACGCCAACATGCAAAAGATCCCGGCCGGTTCTGAAAAAGATGAGGTCTCCGGGCCGGATATATCGTCTTCTTACGCTTCTGCCCTCTTGAAGCTGCTGCTTCGTATTTCTTGGCAAATCTAATCCAAAATAGTCGTCGAATAGATGTTGCATAAACGATGAGCAATCCACACCGTTTATGCCGGATCCTCCCAGAACGTAGGGCGTTCCTTTCCACTCCTGGTGAGCCTGATGTAAAAGCACTAAAACGGAAGAGTCCCGGCTGCTGTTACTACCGTTCTTGGCCACCGGTGCAGACGTGTTCGCCACCCCACATGAGGAGAACACAAACAGAACGGTGACCAGGTAGAACGTAACCTTTAAAGAGGGTTGATCTGTTTCCGGAATGCACATTTGTACGTGTTGTTTGTATCTTAATGAAAAACGAATACATCTTATGATGAGACTACTGGTAAATATCGATCATGTTGCAACCATTCGCAATGCCCGCGGTGAAGGGTACCCGGACCCCGCTGATGCGGCCAAAGTTTGTGAGGAAGCCGGAGCCGGGGGGATTGTATTTCACCTGAGGGGCGACAGGAGGCATATCCGGGATGACGATGTACAGAAACTGAAATCGTCCGTAACCGGAATCCTTGATTTCGAAATGGCGGCCTCGGATGAAATGATGGACATCTGCTTGGAAACCAAGCCCGATCTTGTGACGCTGGTGCCCGAGGGACGTGAAGAACTGACCACGGAGGGCGGATTACAGATGAGCGCAGTTTCCGATGATTTCAAAACCCGTGTTTTTCCGCCTTTTAAAGAAAACGGTATTGATATCTCCCTGTTCCTGGATCCAAATCCAAAAGATATTGAAATGGCAAAATCCCTTGGCGCCGATGCAATTGAACTTCATACCGGCACATTTGCAAATGTTACCAATCCGGAAGATCAGCGAAGAGAACTTCAGCGTCTTAAAATAGCCGCTGAGCTCATTCACGATGCAGGCATGACGGTGAATGCCGGTCACGGGCTCAACCTGCAGAATCTCCCGGTGCTGATTGAACATGTTCCCCATCTTGCGGATATCAGTATTGGCCACGCACTCATATCCAAATCCATTTTCTGGGGTCTTGAAAAAACAGTACACGAGTACTTAAAGATTATGAAGATCCATTAGTTTTCAAATATTGGCCCATTTATTGACCCAGGTCCGTATAAGTCAGAGGCTTATGAAGATGCTTTCTTATTTATTGGAATTTTAAATCAAAACTTCGTTTAAACCTTCAAATTTGAACACAGATAAACCACACAAATCGGGTTACGCAGCGATTATTGGGAAGCCCAATGCCGGGAAATCCACCCTGATGAACCGGATACTCGGCAGCAAAATTTCGATCACGACTCACAAAGCGCAGACTACCCGCCATCAGGTTGTGGGAATTTATTCGGACGACGATACACAGATTATCTTTTTGGACACACCCGGGGTCATCTCGCCCAAATATGAGCTGCAAAAAGCAATGATGAAAACCGTGGAACGAGCCAGGACGGATGCAGACCTGATTTTATTCATCTTTGATCCAACGGACAGCCACCCCACCGATGAAGTCATTGAACTACTTAAATCAATTAACAAGCCGATTCTGCTGGTGGTAAATAAAATGGACGTCATCGACCGGGAGAAGGCAGAGCAAAAAGTAGCGCTGATCGAAAAAAAACTGAAACTGAAATCGATTCACTATGTCTCTGCGATTCGGGGAACCGGTACCCATGCGTTAATGGAATCCATGCGCGCCCTGTTGATGCCCGGTCCGCCGTACTATCCCAAAGAGGATTTGAGCGAACATCCCGTCCGGTTTTTTGTATCGGAGCTGATTCGCGAGCAGATCTATCTGCAGTTCCAGCAAGAGATTCCCTACTCTTGTACGGTGGAGGTGATTTCCTATAGTGAAGACATAGATATTGACCGGATCAGCGCAGAAATCATTGTGAACCGTAAATCGCAAAAGGGGATGTTAATTGGAAAAGGCGGTACGGCGATCAAAAATCTCGGGATCAAAGCCAGGGAATCGATCGAGGAGTTCATCGGTAAAAAGGTATTCCTGGATCTCCACGTAAAGGTGCGCGAAAAATGGCGCGAAAAAGAGAACTGGGTTCGGAATCTCGGGTATTGATCATCTTGGAACCAATTCTTGCCACAAAAGACCTTTAATGTTTTAGGAAACTTTGAAAGTCTTAATTAAAACCCCAAATACCCAATGTTCAAACCATGAAAGCCCTGCTCTTCTGCCTTTTCACTCTTCACTTCTTGCTGCCGTGCCTCCACGCACAAACGGCATCGAATGAACCGGACATGCGCATCGTGCTAATGGCCGACATCAACGAGAGCTACGGATCTACTCATTATGGTGAATACGTTGACAGTGCCATGGCGTATGTTGACAAATGGCAGCCCGATCTGGTTCTATTTGCCGGAGATATGATTGCCGGGCAGAACCCTGAACTACGTGACGCAAAGATTCGGGCCATGTGGAGAGGATTTGATGAAACCATTGGAAGACCGATGAGGCAGATGGCTATTCCGTTTGCCTTTACGCTTGGAAATCATGACGGATCAAAAAGCGGAACATTTGAACATGAACGCAGACTTGCTAAACTGTACTGGAGCAATCGTAAACCCGATCTGAATTACATAAGCAGTGAGCATTTCCCTTTTTATTACAGCTTTCAATATGAAGATCTCTTCGTTATCAGCTGGGATGCATCCGGACACAATATTCGTGAAGAGGAAATCACCTGGATTAAAGAGCAGCTATCCGGACATGAGGCAAAACAGGCCTCTCTCAGGCTCATGCTTGGCCATCTGCCGCTGTACGCCGTGGCCGAAGGGCGTAATCGACGAGGTGAGGTATTACGTGAAGCAGACCGGCTATTTGAACTGATGATCAATCACAATGTAGACTACTATTTCAGCGGCCATCATCATGCATGGTATCCAGCCGAAAAGGATGGGCTGAAGATGATCCACTCCGGGGCCCAGGGCAGCGGGCCACGTCCGCTTATCGGATCGGAGCGGCTTCCCCGGCGTACAATAACCCTTATGGAACGACAGAACGGGTCGCCGGAATTTAGTATCACCACGTTCGACATGCATAACAACATGACCATCATCTCTCCTAATGAACTTCCTCCGTACATTGAAGGATTTAATGGCCGAATTGAACGATACAGCTATCCATCCGACGACAGGTAGACCTTGGGTAACCCACAATCGCTATTGCTGGTACCGGATCCTAAATATTTTTCCCTGGAAAATGTCTGTAATGAAAAGGCTTCCGTCAGGACTTTCGGCCACATCTACAGGATTACTTGGAACGCCCTCAAAGTTCCACACAGCAAAATCTATAAACTCAGTTTCAGTCTGCTGTCCGCTTCCTTGCAGTTCTACCAGCTGAAGCCGTTTACCGTTCGGATTTGATCCCTCAGAGAAGGTAAATCCAAACAAAACCTGGAATAGCTTTCCGCGATACTGCTCCGGAAACTGATCTCCGCGATAAATATGCAGGCCTGTGGGAGAAACTGTTTCCGTCCACACATGCAGCGGATTCATGTAGTTGGGATCGTCATGAAACCCGAGCTTTTCAGGCCATCCGTAATTCTCACCCGCTTCAATGGCCATAAATTTATCCATACCGGTTGGACCATTATCGTTCGCCAAAAGATCGCCATTATCAAGGAACACCATATCAAATGAGTTTCTGAAGCCGAGGGCATACACGTAATTATCGGGTCCAAACGGGTTGTCAGCAGGAATTTCTCCAGTGGGCGTCATGCGAAGAATTTTCCCATGAAATTCATTTACATCCTGGGCTTTATCCTGCTGATATGCATCTCCAACGGATACATAGAGCATACCGTCGGGCCCAAACCGAAGGTTTTCAATTTGATGTCCTTTATCACTTGGCAGGTCTGTAAGCAATACAGTAAAATCCTCTCCCCTGTTATTCACATCGGTAAACCGGGCAACAGATGCCGTCTCACCATCACCATCGCGGGCAACATAAGTAACATATACATATCCATTCGATGAGTAATTCGGGTCAAATTCCAGCCCCAAAAGCCCGTTCTCTCCATCCACAGGGAACCCTCCCTCAATATTCAGCGCAAGATCTACAAATGGCTCTTCCAACCGCTCTCCATCTTCATAGATCCAGATTTTACCGCTCTGCAGTTCGTTCACAAAGAGGCGGTTTGATCCGTCCGGCGGAAACTCTATTGATGTTGGAAGCTCAACATCATCGGTAAACTCCTCAGCGATGAATCCATTGGGCACGTCAATCTGGGATACTTCAGATAAATCCAATGGTGGGTCTACAACTTCGTCTTCAATATTTACAGATCCGTCACCACAAGCTGAAACAGACACAAGAAGAAGAAAAGAAAGCAACAATACGTTTCGATACATCATATATTTTTAAGTAATTTAGTCGTTTTTCCAAGTTACCGTTTCTGCAGCTTGATGAAAAACAATAACCGATTGGAGTTGTAAAATTATGTCTTTTACCTGGAAGGTGTACGGCAATCCCACACTTTCGACCATAAGATCATCATCAAACAGAGCGTGTCTGTATGCGTTGAAAACTATTTTGAGAATTAATTTGCATTCCTTTGCAAAACTATACTATCATTGAGGTGTGAACAAAAGAAATAGTTATATCAATATCGTCCGCTGTCAGAACACGTCAATGTGTTTCTGTTGTTGCATGTAATGCAGAGGGCGTAGTCTTTGTTTAAGAATGACAAGTCCTCTGGGAAACCGGCAGGGCTTTTTTGTTATTCACTACACTGAGATTTGTTCTTTAATTTTATTTGAACTCTTATCCAGAAAGGTGGAGGGACAGGCCCTGTGAAACCTTAGCAACCGCCCCGGTTATTATCGGGGGTTAGGTGCTAAATCCTGCCAACCCCGGCTCGTGTCGGGGGAGGAAAGATGAGATGATCAGGCCGTTGGTACCATTCCAAAGCCTCTTCTGAAAATCCCCTCCCCCCAAGCCCGGGTCAGGATTTTTGGAAGAGGCTTTTTTTGTTTGGGTGTGTTCACGGGTGTTGATGAGTTTGGAGTCAAATTTAGGTTTTTCAACCTTATGAACCCACCCCACCCAATGGGATTCTTTACAAGGCAAAAAGGGATTTTGTAAGCATTAGTTCTTTATTAAAAAAAATTACAAACCATTGCGAAATACATTTGGAAACTGGTACGACAAGAAGATGCGCGCCACTCCGGAGCTTGCCGGCGAAACCGACAAAATTGAACACTGGCTCGATAACATCCAAACCATTGCCATCGTGGGGATATCCCGTAACAGGCATAAAGACAGCTATTTTGTTGGCCGCTATCTGCAAAATGCCGGGTATACTATCATTCCGGTAAATCCAGGGGCGACTGAAATTCTGGGACAGAAAGCGTACCCCGACCTGGTATCCATTCCTGGTGATATTGATGCGGTTGATGTTTTCATCAAACCGGAGTACGTCTCTGAGATTGTTGACCAGGCCCTTGAAATCGATCCAAAGGTGATCTGGCTGCAGCTTGGCGTCGGAGAGCACCCTGAAGAAATTGAAAAAGCTAATAAACATGGAGTTATGATGGTACAAAACCGCTGTATGAAGGTCGATCACCAATTCCTTATCCGCGACAGGGATAATGGGAAGTGATCGGCCTGTATACCTCTCCTCCCACGGAGGAGACAGATCAAACTCGTTCAGAGTTTTGATCAGAGGTGGGTTCGCGGGGCGTTGATTTGGTTTGGAGATGTATCCAGGCTTCTCAACTCCACAAACACACCCCTCGACCAACTAAATCGTGCTTTGCACTTTCAGTTGGACTTTTCCCCTCTTCCCGAAGGGATCCTTACGGGGCAAGAGGGGATTTTGCCAAAGTAATTTCAGTATAAACACTACTAAAAACCAAACAACACAACCATGAGTACAAACGGACAAGAAAAAAACTATAAATACGAAACCCTGCAGCTACATGCGGGACAAGAGCCGGACCCAACAACAGGTTCACGGGCTGTGCCAATCTATCAAACGACATCCTACGAGTTTGATGATACTGAACACGCTGCTACTCTCTTTGCACTGAAAGAGTTTGGTAATATCTACACACGGATCATGAATCCGACCACCGATGTGTTTGAAAAACGCATTGCGGCACTCGAAGGCGGAGCCGCCGCTGTAGGGACAGCCTCAGGACAGTCTGCTCAATTTCTTACCATCATCACATTGGCAGAAAGCGGGGATAATATTGTTTCAACCCAAAATCTGTATGGCGGAACATACAACCAGTTTAAGGTGACGTTCCCCAGGCTTGGCATCAATGTGAAGTTTACCGAAGATGACTCCCCGGAAAGCTTTGAGGCGTTAATCGATGACAATACCAAAGCGATCTATGTGGAGAGCATCGGGAATCCCAAAGGAAACGTGCCCGACTTTGATGGTATTTCAGCTGTCGCCAAAAAGCACGGTGTGGCCCTTGTGGTTGATAATACATTCGGTGCTGCAGGGTCCATCGCCCGCCCGATTGATCACGGTGCAAATGTTGTAGTTCAGTCGGCTACGAAATGGATCGGCGGTCATGGAACAAGTATCGGCGGTGTAATCGTAGATGCCGGTAACTTCGACTGGGGGAACGGGCGCTATCCGCTCTTTACCGAGCCCTCCCCTGCCTATCACGGCCTGAACTTCTGGGAAGTATTTGGCGAAGATGGCCCGTTTGGAAACATTGCGTTTGCCATTCGTGCCCGTGTTGAAGGATTGCGGGATGTAGGCCCGGCACAATCACCGTTCAACAGTTTTCTGCTCCTTCAGGGACTTGAAACCTTATCACTGCGCGCCGAGCGTCATGCCGAAAATGCGCTAAAACTGGCAAAGTGGCTTGATGAGAGTGATCACACCTCCTGGGTCAATTACACCGGACTGCCTAATCATCCACATCACGAAAATGGGAAAAAGTATTTGCGTGAAGGACGATTTGGTGCTGTGCTGACTTTTGGAGTAAAAGGCGGTTACGATGCCCACCTACAGTTTATCGAAAATGTAGAGCTCGCGAGTCACCTTGCCAATGTAGGGGATGCAAAAACGCTGGTCATTCACCCGGCATCAACCACCCATCAGCAGCTGACAGAAAAAGAGCAGGCGTCGGGTGGCGTGAAAGAAGATCTGATTCGGGTATCGGTAGGAATCGAGCATATCGATGATATTATTGCCGATTTTGAAGGAGCCTTTAAGAAGATTAAGGTGAATGCGTAGGGTGGGTGTTTAATGGCGTTGTTGGGGTTTGGATGTACATTCAGCCTTCTCGACCCTTAAGAACCCACCCCTGCATAATCGCTGAACGCGATTATCCTGTCCCCTCCAAAGAGGGGAGTCAATACTTCTCCTCCCACGGAGGAGGCAGATTAAAACTCGTTCAGAGTTTTGATCAGAGGTGGGTTCACGGAGCGTTGACGGGGTTTGGAGTCACATTCAAGCTTCTCAACTTTACGAAACCACCCCTATTTATAAAAAAACCCGGGCTCGATAGTCGAGACCGGGTTCAGAATCATTAACGCCGGAAGGGACTTTTAGCGGAGACCTACCGGTCGTAATAAATCAAACGTATAGTACAAAATAATGAGCACTACAGAAACAATCACACCCAAGCAGCATCAGCATCTCAAAGAAACCCTGTTAAACGTCATTCAGGGAGTCCAGGATGATCCTAAAAAGGCAGATGCCGTTTTCAGGGCCAACTCAACGTTAACGGATGGGTTCCTTGCACAGGTAAACATCCGCGATTTTAATTTTCTTTCGGACGAGCCGGAAGATCTCGGCGGAACGAACAAGGGGCCGAATCCGGTAGAGTATGTACTTGGTGCTTTTGCCGCATGCCAGGAAATTGTGATCCAGGCATATGCAACCGTGCTCGATATTAAAGTTTCATCCATTCAGGTAGATGTAGAGGGCGACCTGGACCTCCATGGATTTTTCAATCTATCGGACGAACGTGCCGGATTTACCGGCATTCGTTATACAACGACGATTGAAACAGAGGAGACAGATTCTGAAAAGCTGAAGCAGCTTGAACAGCTCTCTGCTACACGATGCCCCGTGCTCGATATCATACAAAATCCTGTACCTCTGGAAGGAACCGTGCAGTTTAAACAATCGTAAGTGGGTAGGATCTTCCGGTGAGAAATACGACCTAAATCAGAACGCCAAACACGAATGGAAAATGAATGAAGGAATCTCAATAACAAATCTTGAAAAAAATTTTATTACTGAATCGGGCCATCGGTTCGAGAATCCAGAGGCAGCTTACAAAACCTGGGGAACGCTCAACGATACGCGTGATAATGTGATCTTGATCTGTCACGCGTTAACCGGGCATGCCGCAGCAGATGAATGGTTTCCGGGACTCATTGGCAAAAATAAACTCTACGATCCGGCCAAAAACTTCATCCTCTGCATCAACGTGCCGGGAAGCTGTTACGGAACCGTTGGTCCATGGTCTGAGAATCCAAAAACAGGGGAACCGTACCGGGCCTCGTTTCCTGCCGTTACGATCCGGGATATGGTTCGATTTCAGCAGCTGCTGCTCGATCAGCTCGATATCCGGGGTATCGAGCTCGTCATCGGCGGATCGATGGGCGGCATGCAGGCGCTTGAGTTTGCCATTATGGACCGGCGGATACAGTCGGCCTGCCTGATTGCGATGGGAGCGGCACACCGGCCCTGGGCCATTGGCATTAGCGAAGCTCAGAGGGCTGCGATCAAGGCTGATCCAAAATGGAACGGCGGGGATTATGAATATGATGACGGGCCCGACCAGGGATTGGCCGCAGCCCGGATGATGGCTATGATAACATATCGTACGCCCAACAACTACGACACAAAATTTGGACGGAAAAAACAAGATGAATCAGATCTTTTCCAGGTCCAGTCGTATCTGCGCTACCAGGGCGAAAAACTGGCCAAACGCTTTGATGCCAACTCGTACGTCATTCTGTCAAAGGCGATGGACACGCATGATATCTCGCGGTGCAGACCTCCCAAAGAGGTTCTGTTAAACCGGGTAGAGATTCCAGTCCAAATCATTGGTGTGGACTCCGATCACCTCTACCCTGTTTCTGAGCAGGAAGAGCTGGCGACGTTGCTTCCCAACAGCCGCCTGCATCTCATTGAATCGCCATATGGACACGATGCTTTTTTGATTGAGTTTGAACAGCTCCATGAAATCATTCAACCTTTTAAAGACATACAATCGATCCTAACCTACTGATATGAAACAATTTTCAGCATTAAACAAAACCTATCCTGATCCGGCCCCTGAATCCAGCACGTGCGATCTGTTTATTGCGGGAATCGGGGCGGTTGGAGGTACCCTTATTCGACAAATCCGTTCGCTTTCTGACTCTGATTTATTCCACATCATTGGTGTCTGTAATTCAACGCGCACCTTGTGGATTGATAAGGATGAATCGGACATTAACCAGCAGGCACTCGCAACAGGTGAGGTTAAAAACTGGAATCAAATTTTAAAAAAGCTGGAACCCGCTGCCGGAAAAGAGCTGATTTTTATTGATGCTACCGGCACCCTCGAAGCCACCGAGTTGTACTTAAAGCTATTTGAAAAAGGAATTCATGTCGTTACTCCAAGCAAATTGGCCAACACAAAAACACAGGACCATTTTGATCTGCTCCGGAAAACAGCCGACGAGAATGGCGTAAAATTCCTTTACGAAACGAATGTTGGTGCCGGTCTGCCGGTGATACGGACGGTACAAGATCTCGTTAAAAGTGGTGACGAAATTGTTGAAATAAGCGGTGTACTTTCTGGCACCATGACCTACATCTTTTCGCAGCTTGATGCCGGCCAGTCATTTAGCGAAACCGTTCTGAAAGCCCGGCAGC
>JAAAOB010000024.1 GCA_009909035.1 Bacteroidota bacterium | reverse complement strand
TTTCAGTGCAACTCTGCGATAAATAAGCAGGGGATCTATTTTTGACTTGTAAAATTTTCGATTCCGAATAAACAGAAGCGAAGATTTTTGAGGAACTCACAAAATGTGTTGGACAGTTCTGGAATCTATGATTAAAAAAGATGATGAAGTTGCAGGAAATTGAGAAAAGTGACTGGCAGAATTGAATCTCAAAAAAACGGGTACTGAACAGCGGACTAAAGATGCGGTGTCCGGTTAATTGAAGCCTAACGTTGTCCTGAGAATTTAAAAAATGATACAATACGTAAGCAGTAAAAGTGGACGATTTCATGTTGAAACAGGCCAGGACATCGCGCATGATGATATTATCTGGATTGACCTGATTAACCCAACCCGAGAGGAGAAGGAGGAGGTGGAACATGCGTTTGATGTGGAGCTGTTTACATCACAGGAGAGTGAGGAGATCGAATCCAGCTCCAAGTTTTCTGCAACAGAGTACGAAATAGGGATTAACATGAATTTTCTGCGGTCTGAAAATGGAAACTATTTCAACGACCCGGTCTCATTCATACTGAAAGACAATATCCTGGTAACCCAGCGCACCTACGAATACAAAACATTTAGGGATACCTACCAAAAAATCAGGCATGCAAAACCGAAAAATGGGATTGACATCTTTTTGGCAATTCTTGAAATCCGGATCGATTTTGATGCCGACCTGATCGAAAGCATCACGGACCAGATCACGAAAATCAGCAAAGAGCTGTTGAAAGATGATGACCCGGAACGGGAGATTCTGCTGCAGATTTCCAGCTTCCAGGAATCAACCATTGCTATACGCGAAAATATCGTTGAAAAGCAGCGTATTCTATCGGCCAGTTTGAAAAGCAAATTCTTCTCAAAAGAGGATTATCAAATGCTACAGGTTATGATTAAGGATATTGGCTCCCTGCTCGATCATACCAGTTTCAATTTTGAACGGCTGGAATTTATGCAGAACACCTTCCTGGGACTTGTGGATATGGAGCAAAACCGCATTATTAAAATATTTACAGTGGTTACGGTTATCTTTATGCCGCCAACGTTGATCGCCAGCATGTACGGGATGAACTTCCAGTTTATGCCGGAACTGGATGAAGCGTGGGGATACCCGTTTGCCATTACGCTCATGATATTCTCTTCAATCCTTACGTTGCTATTCTTTAAACGCAAAAAATGGCTGTAGCGTAGCCGTACTGGCGTATCGCCTTAGATTCACGAAATATTCTTGTCTGAGGTCACTTCGTTTTTCACTTAAGTTAGAATCTTTGCGACAGCTCTCGAATTACCTGGTGCCTTGTTCGAGCGATTCACCGGATGAAGGGAATTCATCCGGTGAAGGTCCTCATCCGACGACTCCGTCACTCTATTGATGACACAACATTAGTCTGAAATCACTTCGTTTTTCACTTCCCGCCCCTTTTCATAGTCCGTCAGATTTTGAAGCGTCGTTTTCGTGATCTCCTGCAGCGCTTCGGCTGTCAGAAATGCCTGGTGACCGGTAATCAGAACGTTTGGAAAGGCCATCAGGCGGGCAATCTCATCATCCTGGATAACTTCGTCGGAGAGATCTTCAAAAAAGAGGTTATCCTCCTGTTCGTAGACGTCAATGCCAAGGAACCCGATCTTCTTCTGTTTCAGGCCCGTAATGACGGCTGATGTGTCGATTAATGCACCGCGGCTGGTGTTGATGATCATGACGTTATCTTTCATCTGCTCGATAGACTCCCGGTTGATCATGTGACGGGTTTGGGGAATCAGCGGACAATGAAGGGAGATGATATCCGCGCGGCTAAATAACGCTTCAAGATCGGTGTAGGTGCCGCCGATCTCTTTCACACGGCTGTTTTTGTTTGGATCGAATGCCAGTATTTCACATCCAAACCCCGCCATAATGCTGCAGAAGGCGGTTCCGATGGTCCCCGTGCCAATCACGCCCACCGTCTTGCCGTGCAGGTTGAAACCGGCCAGTCCGTCGAGCGAGAAATTATTTTCGCGAACCCGGTTGTACGCCTTGTGGGTTTTCCTGTTCAGGGTCAAAATTAAGGCCACGGTGTGTTCTGCTACTGCTTCGGGTGAGTAGGCCGGCACGCGGAAGATTCGTACCCCGTGGGTTTTGGCCGCTTCGAGATCCACGTGGTTAAACCCGGCAGAACGCAGCGCGACAACCTCCACGCCGTACCCGGCAATCTCCTTCAAAAGAGGAGCATCCACGGGGTTATTCACAAACACACATACGGCATCAAAGCCTTTGGCCAGCGTTGCGGTTTTGACCGTCAGGATATCTTCAAAATAGGTGATTTTATGCGGCGACTTCTGGACCAGCGGATCAAAATAGGTTCTATCGTACGATTTTGTGCTAAAAAAAGCGATGTTCATAATTGAGTCTCGATGAGTGACATAATGTGATTTGTATAAAGATTCAAAATAAGGATAATGCACTGCATTCCATTCCCTCAACGCCAGCAATTCCGCCGGTAAACGGCACGGCAGGAATGAAAAAACGGGTTCGGGAGTTACTCCTGTTGTGCAATATAACACAGAACTATATAAAGCGCTGAGCCGTGAGTCAGCAAAGGAACGCATGGAGAAGTGGGTTGTTCTGCTCTCATCGTTCCTCCTGGCGGGACACCTGCTGCTGATTTTTTTGCGGAATCTCTACCCGGAGCAGCCCCTGCTTCAGCCGCTGAATCCAAACTATCTTTCGGCTCTCTACACGCCATTTAGCATTATCCTGGTGTACGAAGTCTACCTGCTGATCCTGGCCCTCCCCCTCTCCTTCACCAACTCGATCCGAAAGCAGTACGAAATCATCTCTCTGATCATCATCCGGCGGGTCTTCAAAGATATTTCCATGTTTGATGATTTTGATGCGCTCGCCGAGCAGACGGATGTGATCCTCCAGATTGCCACGGATCTTGGCAGCGGTCTGCTTCTCTTTTTCCTTGTGGGCCTGTTTTACCACGTCAGCCTGATGAGGAAAAGTCTTCATAGCCTGACGAACGATCAAATTCGGCAGTTTGTGGGCATTAAGGAGCGGGTATCCCTGCTTCTCCTGCTCATCTTTTCTGTGCTTACCGTAGTATCGGTGTACGACTTTGGGGTGGAAGTCTATCGGCTCATCGTGTTCGACGAAACGTTTACACTTGATCTGAACGTGATCTTCTTTGTTGAGTTCTATACGGTCATGATATTTTCCGATGTATTCATCTTTATTGCGTCGTTTATGTTCAGCCAAACCTATGCACGGCTGCTGCGGAATGCCGGCTTTGTTTGTTCCACGGTGATCTTGCGAATATCACTATCGGCCGACCCGGCATACAGCGGCTGGATAGCGGCGGCCGCGGTCTGTACCGGCATGCTCTCCCAGCTGATTTACGTCTATTTCACAAAGCTGAGCAAACGCGAGGATGAAGCCTGAATTTATCCCACGTTTCGTATGCAGGTTCCCTATTTTACGAGCCAATCGATTTGAGACTCAATCAATTATTTTATGCGAAACGACGACGTACTACAGAGCATCAGCTACACGCTGAATCTTTCAAAACCTGAGATTGCCGAAATTTGCAAACTTGCGGGCTACGAGCCGGAGAGAAGCGAAATTGAAGAGATTTTCTCTGATGAAAAACAGGTGATCACAAAAATTGACGGCAGCAAGGTGGAGAAGGATGTCAGCCATGAGCTGGCCGCTCATTTTTTGGATGGATTAATCATTCATAAACGCGGCCGGCAGGAAGGGAAGAAGCCGCGTCCTGTAGAAATTCCCGTCACAAACAATACGGTGCTAAAAAAACTTAGGGTAGCGTTTAAACTACGGGAAGAGGAAATTATTACCCTTTTGGAATCGGTTGGCTTTTCGATATCCGGGTCCGAGCTGAGCGCCCTGTTCCGGTCTGAAGATCACAGGAACTACCGGCCCTGCGGTGATCAGCTGCTCAGGTATTTATTAAAAGGCCTGGCTCAAAAATACAGAGAATAGCCGGTGCAAGCACACCATGTACGACCCTATTGTCTTTTTTGCGATAGGAATATTTGAGGTGCACTCGTGTCATGTCTACACTGAAATGTCGGTTAAAATTGCGGGTAAGGGAGACTTCCGAAGTCTGCGTGCTTGTAGTAAAAGTGAGAATTATAAAAAGGACTGAGCATTCATACAGCCAGAAAAGACTTCGGAAGTCTTTGAGTCTCTGCCGAATGAAACGCAATCTATGCTCAAAACGGGCTGATTTTTACACCCCGGGTTGTACCGCCCGGCAATCGATGCCACCGCCCATCGAATCGTTCGTCCGCATCTAACCAACGATGTTCAGATTCTCTTCAACAGAAAAGCGCGCTTCAACTCATTCTGTGCGTTCACAATATTCATATTACCACTCTTGCCTCGGGTTCGGTTTTCCAGATGATCAATTACAAGATGGAGAAAACAGCTCTGTCCTTTTAAGTGGATTATTCACATTGATTTAGCGAAATTTTAAATTCACCACAGCTGTAAACCTCAACTCAACAATTTTTGTCATGATATCCTTTCGCACCATTCGCTTTAGCTGGTTTCTACTACTTCCCGTGCTTCTGATAATGTCCTGTACGGACCAGGAAGACCAATCCGTACGAGATGTTGAGATTGTGATTGCAGGCGGCGGCGCCAGTGGTGTGATGGCTGCAATCCAGGCGGCCCGAATGGGAACCGACGTGCTGGTTATTGAACCGACGGATTGGCTTGGCGGAATGCTCACGGCCGCCGGGGTGAGCGCAATTGATGGCAATCACCAGATGCCCTCCGGCTTGTGGGGAGAGTTCAGGGAAAAACTCTACGACCATTATGGCGGCCCGGAAGCGGTGTTTACAGGATGGGTGAGCAACACGCTGTTTGAACCGCATGTGGGGGAGCGTATTCTGCGGCAGATGGTCGAGGCAGAGGAAAATATAGAAGTTCTGCACGGGTACAGGGTTGCTGGAACCACGATCCAGAACGGACGGCTGACGGAGGCCCGTTTTTCTGCATCTGAAGGTGAAATAATTCGTGTTACGGCAGAACAGTTTATCGATGCAACCGAATATGGTGATCTGCTCTCCAGGGCAGGGGCGGACTATTCGATCTATATGGAAACGTATGATGAAACTCGTGAGGAGTCGGCACCCGAAGAGCCCCACCCGTATATCCAGGATCTGACGTATGTGGCCATATTGCAGGATTACGGGGAGGGTTCAGATCACACCATACCGCGGCCGGAAAATTACAATCGCGATGATTTTGAATGTCTCTGCATCGAGGTTTGTGCCGATCCTGACGAGGATCTTCTCAGCTGCGACAGGGTGCTGGACTACGGGCGCCTGCCGAACGATAAGTTCATGATAAACTGGCCTAACAACGGAAATGACTACTACGCTGATAACCTGGAGATGAGTTACGCAGAGCGCGACAGCCTGCACGAAAAGGCGAAGGAGTTTACCCGCTCATGGATCTACTTTATGCAGACCGAAGGCGGGTACACGAATCTTGGCTATGCGGAGGATGAATTCCCCACGGACGATCGGTTCCCCCTGATTCCGTATATCCGCGAAAGCCGTCGCGTTGTGGGAGTTGACCGGCTCTATCTCTACGATATTCGTGACCCGTACCAACTTGACGAGCGGCCGGTCTATAAAACAGGAATTGCCGTGGGCGACTATCCTGTTGATCACCACAGGAAGAAAAATCCGGAACCGAAGCAGATCGAGTTCCCCCCGATACCGTCCTATAATGTTCCGTATGGTACACTCATTCCGCAAGAGCTTGAGGGACTGATCGTGGCGGAAAAGAGTATTTCCGTATCAAATATCGTCAACGGTACCACGCGCCTGCAGCCGGTAGTTATGCAGCTTGGCCAGGCGGCGGGAGCTGCGGCGGCGATGAGTGTGGAGACCTCCGTTGCCCCGAGAGACCTGGAGGTGAGAGAACTGCAGCAGGTACTGCTGGATGCCGGTGTTTGGCTGATGCCCTACATGGATACGAAGCCGGGGGAGCAGCAGTTTGAGTCGATTCAAAAAGTTGGCCTCAGCGGTGTGATGCGAGGCGAGGGGATACCCGTGGCATGGGCGAATGAAACACGGTTTTATCCCGACAGTACAATCACCCGCGATGGAATGGAGCGCATCCTGGAGCGGCTTAATTCGGATGTGGATGTTATGTCAGGTACCGGCAGCGGGGAGGGTGAGATTACGCGGCTCCAGGCAGTAGAGCTGATTGGCCGGGTGGCCGGCGTGGATCTGTCCGCCGTGAGTGAAAGCCCCTTCAGCGATGCGGACCACGAGATGGCAACCTTTTTTTACGAGCAGGGATGGCTTGATGGGTGGAGTACGGGCGACGAGTTTGGACCGGACCGGCCGGTAACCCGTGGTGAGCTGGCCCAGCTGATTGATGCATCGCTCGACCCGTTCTCATCCGATAGTGTTGAAATCGGCTTTCCAAACCCGGTGCTGGAGTAGACTGAATACGGCCCTCAAGCGTTCGTGTCCGTAGATTCTTCGAACGAAGGTGTTCCGTCCGGGCTCAGCCCGCCGCGGCCCTCAAGGTCCACTTCGGTGGATAGGTGACGAAACCAGGAAAAATAGAGGGCAACGCTGAGGCCGGCCAGCAGGGCAAGAGCCACAAAGAAACTGCTCCAGAGCCGTACCATGAAAAGCATCGGCGTGATACACATCAGCAGCATCCAGGGTACGGCAAAAAACGTGGAGAGAATATCGCGTTTATTTTCTGCATCAACCTGTTCAATGTTCCGGGCAGACAGAGAATGTTTTATCGTTCCCCAAAAGCCGAACGGGCGCGTCACCCGGTAGAAATTTTCAAGGATCCGGTTGTCGACCTGCGGAGTGGCGTAGGTTCCTATCAGGCAGCCGGTCAGCGATATAGCGGCTACAAATATGAACATCTCGTACTCGTTGAGGTCCGGAAAAAACAGGAGTTTTGCAAATGCAGCAATCATCCCGAAGATAACGCCAACGGCAAACCCGTAGCCGTTAAAACGCCACCAGTACCAGCGGATCACCTGCGGAACGATCAGCCCGGCGCCCAGCCCCATGGTAAGCCAGCCCCAGATATCGTTAATGTTTTCGAACTGTTTGGTAAGCAGCACCCCAATCACCACGATGGCTACGGACGACCAGCGGCTGTGCCTGACCAGCATCTTCTCAGACGCGTCCGGGTTGATGAATCGCTGGTAGATATCTTTCACCCAGTAGGCGGCACCGGAGTTCACGACGGAGTCGAATGTAGACATGGCGGCGGCAATCAAGCCGGCGACGATGAGCCCGGTGATGCCCGCGGGAATCATGGTGCCAAGCACGGAAGGCAGAACCTCTTCCGGGTTTTGAATGACGGAGTTGGAGGCTCCCCATGCAATCCCCATCATGGCGATGGCAACCACAAACGGCCAGCGGAATGCAAGAAGAAAGATCCAGAAGAGGGATAGCAGGCCGGCTTCCCGGTCGCTTTTTGCGGCGTAGTAGCGCTGAATGAGATAACCGCCGGACCCCCCGGACCCCTCGATGGTGGTTTTAAACAGGTAAAAGAGGATCGCGATGCCAAACATATTGTACTGGCCATACTCGCCGGGCAGATTCATCGTCCAGCCGGGCAGAATGTTGGTCCAGGAGTCATAATTTACGTTCAGCGTCTGGAACCCTTCCCCAATCAGCGGCACCGACACCATAAATTCATCAGGCAGCGGGTAATAAAAAAATGCGGTATAACAGGTGTAGAGAATGGCAAAGAGGACAAGAAACCCCTGTACCACATCCGTATACACAACGCCGTAAAGCCCCGAGGCTACCGTATAGAGCGTGGCAAGCCCAACGATGGTGATCATGGCGAGATCGGGATCGATGCCCAGGATTTTACCGAGAAAGATGCCCCCGCCCTGGGCGAAATAGGTAACCACGGTGATGGCAAACAGGAGGTTGGCCGCAGCACTCAGCAGACGGGCGGCATTCCCCGCTTTATCGCGTCCGAACCGAAGCTCCATCCACTCGGCTGCCGTCATCACCTGCGCCCGCCGGTTCCACTTACCCATAAATACCATCAAAAACGCCATAATAAGAACGATGCCGCCCCGAAGCTCAATAAAAAAACCTTTCAGGCCAAGGGCATAAATCATCGCCACAATGATCATCGTCCCTGAAACATCAAAATTGGAGGACATCCCGGACGCCCCCAGGGCCCACCACGGCATTTTCCTGTCGCCCAGGAAAAAACTGTCGATGCTTTTCCCTCCCGATTTCTGAAGGTAAAGCCCGAGTGCAACCAGCGCAAGGATGTAGACGGCAATGATAATGTAATCAATTGTGTGCATCGGGAGTCACCATGAGTGTGTTTCGTTTAATCTAAGATCCGGCCGTATGTGCTGCCTGGATCAGGGTCGATAATAGTGTGCACGCAAGGAGTCTCCGAGAAATCCATTGTTCTCGAAAAGGCCCTCGTAGAAGAAGTAGACTTCGCCCTCTACACCCCGGGTTCTGTTGTGACGGAGGGCCTGGTCCACATAGCGAAAACTGTTGTAGCGATCCCCGGCTTTAATGATAATACCGGGGGCAAACATGACCTCTATGGAGCCTTCAGCCTCGCGGAAGTGAGCGATGGTGTTGTCGAACGTACGCTTATAGCTCTCAATATCCCAGCGGTACACCTGTGGAATGAGTTCATCCACCACACCACGCTCAATCCAGGCCGGCCAGTCCTGCAGATACTCCTGCTTAGACCAAGGGTAAATGCTGGGCGAAAATGAGACGACAAGATCCGGATTCAGGGTTTTGACGTGATGGTACAGGCGGTCGGCAAATTGAGTGAGCTTGTCGGCTTTCCAGTTCAGAAAGTCCGGATCACGGGGATCTGCCGGCGGCTCTTGACCGGTCTCCTGCAGGTACAGATTGGATGTAAAGTCACTGTAACCGCCCTCAGAAGGCATGGCAGGCAGCCGGTCATCGCCCTGGATTCCATCAACATCGTAGGTGGTAACGACTTCTGAGATCAGATCAATCATGAACTGCTGCACGTTGGGATGAAGGGCGTTCATCCACTCAAAGCCGTTTTTTGTCAGAAGATCACCGTTTGCATCGCGCGCAGCCCAACCCGGTTTTGCGCTGAGAATGTGTCCGCCGTCGCGATTCATGGAGCTGGAGAATCCGAATTCAAACCAGGGGATCACCCGGAGATCATGCTTCCGGGCTTCCTTGATGACCGTTTGAAGCGGATCCCTGTTTTGCGAACTGAAAAGTGTATCCTGGGCAAACTCTTGCCCAAATTCGGCTGCCATCACCTCACTGGGATGCAGCGTGTACCCTTTGTTCCAGACCACCGGGTAGATGGTGTTAAATCCAAGGGTTGCAAGCTTCTCAATTCCATCTGCAATGGCCTGGTCGCTGTACAGGATATTGCTGTCTACATTTGTAATCCAGACGCCGATCACTGGATCCTCAGCATCGGTGTCTCGAGGAGTGTTCTTGTCTGCACTGCCGCAGCTCTGAAGGGTAAAAACGAGTAAGGTGAAGAGAAAATATTTCATACCATCAAGCCGATTCTCGAACAACAAGTTTGGGTTCAATTAATGTTCTAACCGGTTTGCCTGAGGCTTGATGCTGAATCAGGTCATGCAGGATCGTCTGGGCCTTCGTTCCAATGTCATACCGGGGAGCGTGAATGGTGGTGAGTGGCACGCGCGCTTCCGTACACCGGTCGATGTCATCAAAACCAACCATTCTGAGATCGTTCGGGATTCGGATTCCGCGCTCGTGCATCGCTTTTTGAAATCCCATGGCAATCAGGTCGTTAAAAAGAAAAAGCCCATCCACATCCAGTGTTTTGAGGTCCAGCGCAAGGCCCAGTTTAAATCCTTCATCAAAGGCGGTCCCTTCAGAGCTGAACGAAAAGCGAAACACATGGCATCGGTCGCCGGAGTCGATCCCCTGCTCTTCAAGGTGATCCAGGAAACCGCGGAGCCTCAGGTCGTCCGGCCTGTAGCCGTTCTCCCCAACGATAATGGCGATTTTTTTCCGGCTCGATTTCAAAAGCTGCTCCGCTGCGAGCTGTCCCCCCCGGTAGTTGTCCACATCCACCACCGGCAGCACCGGGTCGTAGACGTCGTGAAGCAGTACGGCAGGTATACGCTTCTCCCGAATCTGCTCAAAAATCTGTATCCCATAAATCGATTTTCTCCGTGTGGTAAGTATTAGCCCGTCAACCTGGTGGTTGACCATCATATTCATGAGAGAGTCTTCCTGTTGATAAAAATCCCGCGAAACCGTGATCATCAGCTTTTTATCGTGCCGGTCGGCCTGGTCGGCAAGCCCCTGGTATATGCCGGAGAAATAGGGGCCTTTCAGATCGCGCACCAACAGCCCGATTTTATTGGTCCGGGTCCTCCGGTTGCCGTTCGTCGGCCGGTAGCCAGGATTGGCAAAGGTGCCTTTTCCTACACGGCTGACCAGCACCTCTTCATCATTAAGAATTTTCATCGCCTTCTTAATGGTCGACATGCTAACCTCGTAGATGGTGGTAAGCTCTTTGTAATTGGGAATTTTCCCCTCATCACCAAAATGCCCGTCCGCAATCTTTTTCTTCAGGTCTTCCGCTACAAGCTCATACAGGTGACGGTCTCTGTTTGTTATGTCTACCATAGGTCAATCCCGTGAAACGGCCGGTTGAAATGAAAATAGAGAAACTGTTGCTGTGAGGCTGTCCAAAAAGGGTGTCACCCCGCACTTGATGCGGTATGACGGGATGCATTCTAAAGGTCTCAGTTAAATGCCCCTATTGAACAGGCTCAGGCAAAGGAGCCTAATTATGTACTTTATACTTATTGTATATCTTGTCATTATAATATCTAACGGTCGCGAGATTGTCAATCCATAAATGCAATTTAATGCGTATATTTGCACAAAATATTGATATTCCGCCTTGCCCGGAGGTGGTTATAGTGGTCTGCAGAAGAAGCATTGTGATTTGAAAAGAACACAAAATACATAATTAAGAATTTTACAGGTTACGTACTCTTTCTCATCTGAAATCATTGCACAATATGACGAAAGCCATTCTTGTTTCTCACACTCATTGGGACCGCGCCTGGTATCTCCCCTTCGAATCGTTTCGGTTTCGGTTGGTTGCGTTAATTGACCGGGTCATCGATCTGTTGCAAAACGATCCCGGGTTCAGCTGTTTCGTCCTCGATGGACAGACGATTCTTATTGAAGATTACCTTGAGATAAAGCCCGGTAAACGTGCAGTCCTGGAAGAGTTAATTGCCCGGGAACGGCTGATGATCGGGCCGTGGTACGTCCTGCCCGACCTGTTCCTGGTGAGTGGTGAGTCTATCATCCGAAATCTGCAGGTGGGCCAGCGCATGTGCCGGGAGTTTGGCAGCGGAATGAAGGTTGGGTATGTTCCCGATCCCTTTGGCCATATTGCGCAGCTTCCACAGATTCTGAATGAGTTCGATATCTCCACATTTATCTTTATGCGCGGCATGCCGGAGGAGCTCGCTGAAAAGGGGACGACTCTTTTTCACTGGGAGAGCCCCGGCGGCCGTCATTCGGTATTGGCCCATTACCTCAGGGATGGATACTACAATGCGGCAGCGCTTGGACATGAAGGCATCCAGGGGCGCTATGAACTGGAGGAGCCCGACCCGGAAAAGGCAGGCGAATCGGTCAAAAACACAATTGATATCCTCTCTGGCTATTATCCCGCCTCTCCCATTTTGTTAAACAACGGCGTGGACCACATGCCTGAACAGCCCGGTTTGCCGGCATTGATTCGCACCTTGAACGACCGGCTGGAGAATATTGAGATCGTGCATGGCCATTTTGGTGATTTTATGGAGGAAGCAGCCGATGAGGATATCCGGGAGACGTACAGGGGAAACCTGCTCGGCAACCCCGATCACCCGATTCTGCTGAATGTTTACTCTTCGCGGGTCTACCTGAAGCAGCAAAACCATCATGCGCAGTCGAAACTGGAAAAGGTTACGGAGCCGATGCAGCTGCTGCACCCGGAGGGTGATGATACAACGGCGGCACCCTTTTTGGAATACGCCTGGAAGACCTTGCTGAAAAACCATCCGCACGATGATATTTGCGGATGCAGTACCGACCCGGTGCACGATGAGAATGAAGTCAGGTTCAGCCAGGCGGAACAAGTTTGTGATGCTCTGATCCAGAACGTGCTGGAGGGGATGGTCACAGCCGGTTTTAAGGCTCATGAATCTCCGCTTGCGGAAGGGGACCATCTACGCATGATCGCTTTTAATCCACACCCATACGCTATTGAAGGGGCGATTCTGACGGGAGAGGTCCATTTTAAAAATCCCGGAGGCAAAGAGGAGGCATATACGCGTCCCGAGCAGACGCTGCGGGCTTTCGACAGTAGCGGCCGCGAACTGGAGATGCAGACCTTGGATAGTCGTGCCCCGGCTATGAAGGCCGAATACATCAACCACCGCTGGGGTCGAACCTATAAACTGCGGTGCAAGGCAAATCTGCCGCCACTTGGCTATGAAATAATCACCGTGGTTGCCGGCGACGAGACGGTTCCGGAGAAAGATGATCGAAACGCCACCGGCGCTGCCCGGATTGAAAATGATCACGCGGCCTTGTCAGTTGACAATGGAAACGTCTGCCTGAAGCTCAAAAAGCTGGGGTCTGACTATTCTGATATCTTGAAATTTGAATATATGCAGGATGCGGGCGACACCTACTCGTTTAGCCGAACGGAGTCACCCGTGGTGCACAGTGGTGCCGGAATCCTTGATGAGGAGAAATCAACTCCAAACAGCCTGGTGATTCACCACACGCTGCAGGTACCCTCCGGCTTGAACAAAACCGAGACCGTTTCGCTTCAGCTGGAAACGACGCTTTCACTTCGGGCTGACGGATCGGTGGCGGTGCATGTAGCGTATGAAAACCGGGCGGAGAATGGCCGCCTGAGGGCGCTTCTTCTGTGTCCCGCCGCTGTGGAGGAGAGCTACTCGGATGGCCATTTTACGCTTACCAAAAACAACGTGAAGCGCCCGGTTGAGCCTGAGGATGATCCGGAACGATACAGCAGATACCCGGGCGAAATGGTGTACACCACGCATTACCAGGGAGATTTTAGTTTTGTGGAGGCTGAAGATATCAAAATCTGGGTGGCTGCACGGGGCCTTCATGAAAGCGAGCTGGTGACCTGTGATGAACGAACCTGGTTTGCATTAACCCTGCACCGGGCCGTTGGGTATTTATCGGTTTCGGGCGGCAGCATTCGCCGTCCACAAGCCGGTCCCTCGATTCCAACACCGGGGGCCCAGTGCAAAAGAGAGCTTGAGGCGGCGTTATGCCTGGGAATTACCGGCGGCGATCGGGACGAGGTTTTCAGGTCTGCCCGGCAATTTGCCCATCCGCCGCAGCTGCGGGAGCTTCCGGAGTTACGAAACTCTCCCGAACCGGGATCTCTTCCGCTTCAAAAATCACTTCTTGAAATAACAAGCGGGTACATTCTGTTGTCATCACTGAAACGTGCGTACAAGAGCCGGGATATTATTCTGCGGCTCTATAACCCAACTGATGAGCCACGGAAGGGTAGGGCGCGGCTTGGGTTTGATTGCTCGAAATATTGCCGGAGTTCGCTTAAGGAGGAGTGGAATGCGAATCATGCCAAACGGGTGGAGGAGCAATCGATCGAACTTGATCTGAAACCACAGGAGATCGTGACCTTCAGGATTCGGCCGTCCGTTTCACGGACTTTTTAAATTACCGCGACCATCGTTTACCCCGCGTTGAAACGCGGGGCTACAAAGCGGACGTCTCTCCCGGGACTGAACGGCTGGGACAGGTGGATTTCTGGAGGGTTTACGGGCGGTACGCTTGTTTACATCGTTTGTAAAAGAATTGCTGAAATCCCCCTGCTTCCCCCTTTTTGAAAAGGGGGACTTTGAGTTCCTTGTTTGTGAATCAAACCGAGATAAATAACCCACGTCTCGTTCGGGACTGAACGGCTGGGGCAGGTCGATTCCTGGTGGCGATGTGGGCTGTACACTTGTTCATGTTGTTTTTAACAGAACTACTGAAATCCCCCTGCTTCCCCCTTTTAAAAGGGGGACTTTTTGATGAATCAATCCGAAATTAATAACCCACGTCTCGGAGAGACGCCCGTTTTGGTGGCCGGCAATTCATTGCCGGGGTTGGGCCTCAAGTCTTCGTAACAATTGTACGCACTGAAACAGGCTCCGCGGCGCGTGGAAACATCCTTTATAGGGACCGCCTTTAAAGCGCTGCGAAACATCCCCGCGGCGATCCAGGTATCCAAACCATTCACCATATTTGTGGTCCGGGAAATGAGAAAATGTATAGTTGTGAACCTTTTCGAAATCACGGAGATCTCGTTCACTCCCGGTAACCGAATAGTTGAGAAGGCAGGCGTAGAGCGCCTCGGTGTGGGGCCACCATAACTTCATATTCCACTCCAGTTCAGTGGGCGAAAACCCCTCCGAGTCCAGGAAATAGAAGATGCCGCCATGAGCGTAATCCCACCCGCGCTCCAGCGACCATCGTGTCATTTGTACCGCCTTCTGTTGTAGGGATTCATCGCCAAGTCGGAGTGCCCAGTGAAGCATAAACCAGCCGGCCTCAATGGCATGGCCGGGATTCAGCAGCCGGCCCTCTATCGTGTTGATACATTCGCCGCCGGGTGATACATGTTCAAAAACCAGCTCGCGCTCTTCATCCACATGCAGCAGCAGATTCTCAATGCAGTGATCAATCCTGGATCTCCAGGAGGGCCAGTCATCCCCGGCCAGCACCTCGATCAGGTTGAGCAAAATCATCGGGATCGCAAGGGATCGGGTGGCGGGCTGTCCCGAAAAGGAGGGCCGTCCAACCAGTGAGAGGTCATCTTTCCACTGCCACACCTGGTTGAAAAGAGTATGGGCTTTATCAATAAAGTAGTCATTTCCGGAGGCTCGGCCATATTCGGCAAACGCCATCACACAAAAACATTCGGAAAAAATTTTGCGCTGCATCCAAAGCGGATCCCCCGTCCGGGTCAGAGAAAAATAGGCGCGATGATCGTCACGGACGGCGTGTTTGTCCAGGAAATCGGCTCCGCGTTTTGCCAGGCTGAGCCACTCCGGCCGTTTCTCTTCATTATTGTAGAGTCTGCTGAACAGCCAGACCTGCCGCCCCTGCAGCCAGATGTGCTTTCGCGTATCGTAGACCGTGCCGTCGCGATCCAGGCAGTTGAAATAGCCGCCATGATCACGGTCCGGGGAGTGCTGCACCCAAAACGGCAGCACCCGTTCAAAAAGCTCCTCTTCGTAGATCTGCCGGTACTGCTGCATGGTTTCCGGGGTCATGGGTCTGCTCATCGGAGTTTGTTGGTTTGATCAGCTCTGAATCCCTGCTCCCTGAGCCAGGCTGCATACTGTTTATAGAGGCCGTGTGCGGCGGGGTAGATGGAGTTTGGACTCATAAAATGGGAAAACTCAAACGTTACCAGGTGTTCAATTCCCGCCTGGTGCGCCAGCTCCATCTTGTGGCGGAGCTTATGGAACGGGAGCGGCGGGAACTTGATTGGCATCTCACGGTCAAACGACTCCACGTTGCCCCAGGATGCTATGCCGTGCTCTTCCGCCAGCTTTTTGTGAACGCTGAGGTAGCCCGGCAGCTCATCGTACCCAACCTGTCCATCCTGGAATGCCACAATATCGACAGATCCTTCAAGATGGCGAAAGATTTTTTTCCACTCGCGGGTATGCTGCTCGTAGGTTACCGCCTCGCTGCCGAACTGGTTCACCCCGGACACGTAGGGCGATATCAGGATCGGCTGATCCATCAGCCCCCGTAAATGGTCGGACATCTCGGCGTAGAGATCCAGAACTCCTTCATCGTACCGGCTGATTTCGTGGCTCATGTACCATCCGCTGAATGCTTTACGATGCCCGTAGGCCTGGACAACCTCATCAGTGAAGGCTTTGTTAATGGTGATCTCCTGCCGGTAGTTACCCTCAACCCAAAAGCGTCCGCTGTCGTAGAGCCCGAAGTAGAGATCCATGCCGTACCGCTCCGCCAGGGTCAGGAACAGGTCCAGCAGGTCGGTGTAGACCGGGTAGATTTCAACCTCCTGTTTGAGTACGGCCGAGGGCATTACCGACCGTTGCCGGTAGCCGGCCCGGATCAGGATTACCGTATCGATTCCCACCGCCTGCATGGCACGGAAATCGTTGTCCCACTCCTCCTCCGTCCAGTTTTGCGAGGGGATATCGTGTGTAATTTCGTCCAGGAAGGTCCCTTTAAGTTTGATCATGAAATCGCGGAATATGGATCACAGTTATAGAAATGTTCAGAAACCGGCCCAATGGTCGTAAATTTTTGCATCAACTTCTACTCATGCACATTGTGAAGCTGCAGCAGGAACGCTGTCACCCGTCCGGCCCGGCAAAAGAGGTCGGATCAGAACCTTGTGCCTGTGCTAAGACGGATCCTGTTCAGGCTCACTGGCGCCATCCGTCCGGCCGTTTTTTCCACCGGCGAGGTGGACGGTTTGCGTTGGGAAGGCAAACTCAATCCCTTCGCTGTTGAAGCGTGAAAGGATTTGGCGATTCACTCGTTCGCTAAAATCCATATACTGCCAATAATCGGGTGGATGGAACCAGTAGAAGACCTTCAGGTTCAGCGCGTGGCTGTTTAATCCTTCAAAATGAACACGCGGCGGAAAGTCGGGATCCATCCCTTCGTGATTGTCCAGGATCTCCCTCACGATCTCAAGCGCACGGTCCACTTTATCGGGCGGGGTATGGTAGGGAATGGCAATATCGAACACGCGGCGAATATACTCCCGTTTGCCGATATTGTGAATTGTCATATTGGCCAGGTTCCCGTTCGGGATGGTAAGCATATGGCCGTCGAGTGTCCGGACTTTGGTTGTGCGAACGCCGACCTCCACCACGTTGCCGAGTTTATCTTCGAGGTTGATCAGTTCCCCCACATCAAACGGCTTATCGGCAAAGATCATCAGGGAGCCGAAAAAGTTGCGGATGGTATCCTGTGCGGCAAGACCAAGCGCCAGTCCCCCAATCCCGATACCGGCAAGGATACTGGTGATCGGCTGATCGCTGAGCGACTGTGCCGCCTGCAGCACGATTAGAATGACGACCGTCACACGGATCGACTTACCCACAATGGGGATCAGCATGTCGTCGATGTTTGTGGATTCTTCCGATGAGTATCGCTTTAGCCACTCATCCACTACATCCACCTGCCGGTAGACAAACATCCCGATGGCCAGGATGACCAGCAGTTCCAGTATGGAGTTCAATAGACTTTCAAAGCCCTCCGGTATATTCAGAAACGAGAGGGCCACCACCAATCCAAAGGCAAAAAAGAGGAAAGTACACGATTTGGCGGCGGAGCGTGCGGCCACGGCCGGGATCATCCGGTTGGCGTCGACCATTTTCCGGTCGAGCCGTTTTAAGATAAACTTGGAAATCTTACCCAGTAAAAACGAGAGGGCAATGACACCGGTGACGAGCAGGATACGCCAAAGCTCATTTCCTGCAAATACAAAGTCCATTGATTCAGAAAAAATGTTCATGAAGCCAATATTGGTGATCTGTTTGATGAATGCTGAAAATAGCCAATTGCACGCTCTGTTCGAAAAAAAGGTGGGAAAACCGATTTTGGGGAAACTGACGAATATCGAACCGATGAAGGGAGAAACTGATGAATGTCGAACTGATGAATAATAAACCGATGAAGGGGGAAACTGACGAATGACGAACAGACGAATAATAAACCGATGAAGGGAGAAACTGATGAAGTGGGAAACTGATGAATGTCGAACTGATGAATAATAAACCGATGAAGGGGCTCTTTGCAGGATTACTTCGTCGGTTGAGTATTTTCCGGTTCATCGGTTCATCGGTTCATCGGTTTAAACAACCAAGTTAGACAGTGCCCGGATTAGGTTTTACTGTTCGCAACTGGATTTATTCCGCGAATGCGTAGGGAGAAACTGACGAATGACGAACAGACGAATACAAAACCGAGGAAGTGGTTTTTTGCGAGGTTACTTCGTCGGTTGAGTATTTCTCGGATCATCGGTTCGTCGGTTTAAACAACCGCCCCGATTTATATGTTAAATTTAATGTATGGGCATCTTCAAGGTATTTCAGGTAGTTATAAATCGTATGTGCGGCCGACAGTTAATTTTCGGCTAATTTTGAAATGTTCGGCGTAAATGGAATTGTATCTGCAGTAAGGCAAGTAGTTTATTTTTTTTGAATATTTGCCAGACTTTAATTCTGGACGTACGCCGGTTCCAGAATTTCACCAAGCGAGATTTTTTCCAGGAAAATGCTGTGCCGAAACTCCAAAAATTCACGAAAAGAGAGTTCGGGTAGCAGTGTTACTGTAGCCCTTTGGCTCAAATCTGCTTCTGCTTTAAAAATATCAAATGCTGATGATGCGGAGAAGATAAACTGTATGTTGCTATAGGCATCGCAGCTAATACCGTTACCAGTACAAAAGATACGTATGCAACTTTATCGTTTCCGGTACATTGGATGAATTTCGCTGCATTTCTAACTCAACGACTGTAGTGGGAACGGCACTAACTTTAAGTTCGGATGACCATCTCGAGTATGTTATGTACGGATGTCATCAATGAGCAAAAGCTTCCCACCGCTCTCGTCAAACTCCACAATCAATTTATACGAACTGTTATCCTAAAATTATGGATTGTCGGCCGATACATGCAGTGCGCTTTCAGGTTCAGGATCATTAAATTTAGGCTGTTGCCGCAATAAAGTTGGTTTTACCAGTTCGCAAAACCCCTTAATTTCAAAAAGGTGCTGATACCAAACTATGTCGTCGTATGCAGAATGTACCCACCAACCCGTAACAGACTGAAGCCTTTTGTTTTGATATGAATACAGTTCTGCCCTTCAAATGGTTTGGTCTCAAACCATAAACCATAATGTATGATGGCAGCAGAAGATCTGCATTCATTTCAAACATTCCGTCAAACGCAGTCATCCGGGTGTGATTTTTTGACTGCCTCCATCCGGGGCAAACGGAACCGGTACCTCAGAGTCCATCCATATACTATCGAAGCATGTTAAGTATCAAGAGTGTCTATCCCCGGGTGTACGGTGCTCTAAGCTTGCACCCATTTTCTTGACTCTGCCAGCGGCAGATTAATTCCTCTAAGGTTCGATTAAAGCGACCCAGACCCTAAATGGCGATGGTTCAGTCCACCATCCACTCGTTCAGCCCTCCCCCGCAACCACGAAAACGAATACAATGAAATTTTATCGTGCAGCTCATTCTCACCCAGCCATTTGTGAAGGGCTCCGGTAAGCTGATGTTGGTAATTGAATGGAACTGGTTCGGTATTTGGCGTCAGGCTCAGGTGTAATCTCATGGTATCATCAGGCTCTTGTGCGGTTGCTTTTCTTTGAAATACTAAATTCCAACTCCACATGCAAAATAAGGGCCTTGGGTGACAGATCGTGTCATCCCCCCGGGAAAAAAGATGTCACTTTTTTTTAGAGAGTGGACAGGATGGGGGTGTGGCGCCGGCTACCGGTGGATCAATTGGTGGACGGCCTGGAGCTGCTTCTTGACGGTTTCGGTCGACTGGCCGGAGGTGAGGATGGTACCGTCACCCAACAGGTAGAGCCTGTAGATCACAAACATCTCTTCGCTGCCAAATTCGGGGGGCGTCACGTCTGCCTGGCCTTCTGTTTGGAACTGATGGTTGGCTTTTTGATAGCCGTACACGCCGCTGGAGAGGAAAAAGAGGTACGATTCGCCTTCCAGCGGACGGGTATCACTGCCGGGCAGACGGCTGGCATCCCGCTGGCGAATGGTCAGGCGGCCCGTCGGGAGATCTCCCTTGTAGATTTCATCCGCGGTAACTTCTACGGTGACGTCGAACCCATCCCCGCGGTCATCACCGGACAGGACATTTGTGACGGTACCCTCCACTACAACATCGGCCAGCAGGCTCTGCTCTGTAAACGGGCGGTCACTGGCCGAGATGGCGTGAATGAGATCAATTCCGTTCCGGTCCAGGCTGTAGTAGTCGGCAGGTTCCACATCGCTGAGTAGAAGAATGAGGGAGAAGAAAGAGGCGTTGTCGCGGTAGTACCGGTCGCTGTTGCCGGGCACCTCGCGCCGGAGACCCTGCATCAGGATGTTTCCCATCACAAGGTAGTGGTCCTCCATGCCGATGGCGCGGGCATAGTCCTTGTGTGAAATCTGACCCTGCTGCGCCGGGCAAACTGCTGCGGTGATACAAACGCAAGCCACTAACAGCACCGCGCGCTGCAGAGCGTAGCGGTGTATAGAAAAGGCCGGGTAGCAACGGAGCATTACAGCGGTTGGTTTCGTTAGATGGCAGAAGACACAATAGGTTACTTTAAATTTTCATCTTCTTCAACCGCAGCCGGCAATTTGGCTATACGTGGTCGGTCTCATGGTAGGAGAGGTTGGCTTCGAGATACAGGGTTCGTTTGTTGTTGTGCTCGACCTTGTCTTCGTCATCAATGTTGGGCGTGTCGAGCACGGAAACATCGCATTGGACATCTTCAGACAGGTAGCTGCTTACGGCGCCCGAAATAAGAGATTCAAGCTGTGATTTAGAAAGCGTTTTGAGTTGGTTGCTCATGTCGGCAGGTTTAGTCTGTTCTGATTCATCACTATAACAGTCAGCCGGCGGTGACCGTTTACCAGCGGCCGGCCACCCCGGGTCTGCCGTCCGGAGAGAGCTGAGCGGGAGCGACAGGTTCGACGGGGATCTCAGACGGGTCGAGATGCACGGTTTCTAAACCGGGGGAATCAACACCAGAGGGCAGGACGAACCGGTATCCCTGCTGTGTTAGCTCTTCAAGGATGATTTCAAGTGCCGCAACGCTTACGGCGCGGTCATGGAGGAGGAGGATATTGCCGTTTTCCATGGAGCGGAGCGTACGGCGGGCAATCTCGGCGGCGTTTGCCTGCAGGGAATCCGTATCATCGGTATAGAGCCAGTCGTAAGAGAGAACCGACCAGTTTATCGGTTTCATACCGGTGCGCTCCATCACCGTATTGGATGCATCGGTATTGACTCCGTAGGGTGCACGGAAAAAATCGGGCCGGTACCCCAGGGTGGTCTCCATCCATTGGTTTAGCTTTGTAATCTGTCTCTCGGTCTCTCCAGGAGTGAGGTGGTTCAGATTTTCGTGCCCCCAGGTATGATTTCCGAGCATGTGGCCGCGCTCCAGGATTCCCTTCACTACCCAGGGCAGAGGTTCGGCCAGGTAGCCGTTAATAAAAAAGAGTGCCTTGGCATTATATCGATCCAGCAGATCCAGGAACTTTGGCGTTGTATAGGCTTTAGGTCCGTCATCAATGGTGATGAGGGCAATTTTCTCTGCATTTCCGGTAGCTGCAGACCGGATCTGCCAGGTGGAGCTGTCAACATAATAGGTGGTACGGGGGTCATCGCCGGTGGGATCTGCCGTATGAAGGAAAAAAAGGGGAAGAGTGAAAAAAAGAAGCAGTTTGATCATATCAGGCGGTTGTATAGCAGGTTGATCGTTCCGGTAGACTACGCTTCACTTCCCGCCGGGATCTGTCCCTCAGGAAATGTGGCAGCCGTCTTTGTTAAGATAAGAATAATATCTTACTTTTCTTACATAAAGTAAGGAATATAATAAATCGATGCCATCCGCAACTATTACATCTAAAGGTCAGGTAACCATCCCGAAAAAAATTCGGGATAAGCTGAATTTGCGGGCGGGCGATTCTGTCAACTTTGAGCTGGAGCCGGGAGGGCGGGCCGTCTTAATCCCGTCAAAGCATAAACCGGAGGTGCTCTACGGTATACTGGAGAGGAAAGAGGGGCAGAGCAGGGCATCGCAGAAAATGAAGGACGATGTGGCCGAGTATTTTAAGGAGAAATATAAAAACCCATGATAGGAGCTGATACGATTTTGCTGGTCCGGTTTCTTGTGAAAGATGTGGAGGACCAGGCCGAACAGGTGAAATCAATCCTTGATGAAGGGGGAGCGATTTATATAAACGTTATCGTGCTGTTTGAGCTCTGGTGGGTGCTGGGCAACGTGTATGGCTATACGAAAAACGAGATTATTATGGTGATTGACCTGCTGCTTGAATCGGAGGGGATCGTTTTTTTTGATGCGGGGGTGGTCAGAAAATCCCTGGCCGAGTATATCCATTCATCCGACGATTTTTCCAGCTGCCTGATCCACAACCTGAACCGTCAGCAGGGGATAGAGACGCTGACGATGGATGATGAATCCGGCCTCCAACCGTTGAATGCGTCGGAAGGATAGATCGCATACCGTTGGAATTATTCTCGCAGAGTTCCGCAGATGATATCGCAGAGTTCCGCAGATGATATCGCTGAGTTTCGCTGAGAGCAAACCCAGCGCCATCGGGGTGGAATAACCGTGCCGTTGCAATGCGAGACACGAATCGTGACCAACAATCGGTTTTTGTTGATTGGAGAGATTCTTTCCGCAAGGTTTCGTGAATGAATTCAGCGTTCGTTTGATGCCGCGCCGATGGCGCTTCTCTCATTTTTAGGTCTGCATG
>JAAAOB010000101.1 GCA_009909035.1 Bacteroidota bacterium | reverse complement strand
GACGGTGTGAAGTAAGTACTCAACGGTTGCCTCTTCAAATCAAGTCACCGGATGAGTCATTCATGAAACACATGTTAATTCATCAACCTTCGATTTTTCAAAAAAACTCGTCCGATGACACGACACCAGAAAAAATCAATTTACAACAATCCGCCCGATATGCCCGGTATCGGTACCAAACCAAAGAGCATTGGTTCGTTCATCGAAATCCATGTGCCGGATTGAGCCACTGGCCGATTCTATCACCTGTGATGCCACAAATTCTTTGGAACGAGTATCAAAGGCGACCAGCTTGCTTGGGTCCGGGCCACTGACGCCCAGCCAAATTCGATCGTCGTCATCCGCCAAAACTGCATAGGGACGGGAATCATCGCCATCGGGCATATCCCACTCTTCAAACGATCCATCCGCAGGGTTGTAGCGTCCGACTTTCCCTTTCGCGTAATCACCATACCAAATCGTTCCGTCGGAGGTCACATCCAGCCGCCGGGGACGCGCATCCTCACGCGGCAGGTCGATCTCGGTGAGCTCCATGGTTTCGGGATCCACGGTGGCAAGCTTGTGGGTTCCAAAAAGGGCAATCCACGGGCGCTCTTTTGCCGGGTCCATTCGTATGCCATAGGGCCGGGCTCTTTCGGTGGGTACCGGAATCACATGGGTTTCACCCATCGAAACATTAAAATACCCCACGCCGTTACCGCCCTGGGCCGTAAACCAGATGTTTCCATTTTTGTCGAAGGCAAAGGTGTGAGGGTCGCGGGCGTGATCGTCTTCCATCTCAAATTTAGTAATTTCTCCCGTTTCGGGATCCATTTTTCCGATGTGGCGGGCGCGGTTCCCGGCATACCACACGGTGCCGTCATCAGCCACGACAACGGTGTGCGGGCCTGCGCCATCCTGGAGAGGGAATTCCCTGAACTCTTCCGTTTCCGGGTTAAAGTGCCCGACATAATCAGCGCGCTGCCCGGCAAAGAAAACGGTGCCGTCAGGAGCAACGTAGGGATCGCGGGAGCGGGTGTCATCAAACGGAACCTTCCACTCATCCACAGAGACAATCACGTCTGACGTTAAAACTGAGGATTTAGTCATGTCGCTGTTTTCCGTATCGGCGGTTACCCCAAATGCAGTCCAAAAGAATATAAACGCAATTATACATTTCATAACCTATTCTCCTTTTTTTAAACTGAAAGATCTCTTACAGAACGCTAATTAAATGATATGACACTTAAAATCAATATACGCGGTGTGTGAAGAAGCTCTGTTTATCATAATTTTACCTACTGAGAGCGGTTATTTAACGAATCCCTGCCTTGAGAGATAAGTACTTCTGTTAGGATATCGATCTCGTCCCTGGTGTTATACACATTCGGTGATACACGAATTGAATCGCCCCTGAACGATACAACAATATTCTCTTTCTCAAGGGCGGATTTGATCACCTCCATGCTGTGATCTTCAGACAACCTCACCCCAAAAAGGTGCGATGCCCGGTAGTCCGGATCTTCAATCCTGTAGCCCGCGTCCATTAGTTTCTGAACACTTTCAGAGATGAGCTCGCGGCAATAGGCCTGGATATTGTCTATGCCCCAGCTATTCAGCTGCCGGACAGCCGTTAACATCATCGGTACCAGGATAAAGTTGCTGTGTTCGCCCACTTCATACCGAAGCGCGCCCGGCTGGTAGCTGTCGTTGTAGCTTACCAGGCCGGCAAAATTTTCACTTTCGTACCGGTTGATCCAGTTTTCCTCAACCGGTGTTCCTTCATCAAGTGCGGGTCCATAATACGCCAGGCCGATACTGTACGGGCCCATCAGCCACTTGTAGCCGGCACAGACGAGTGCATCGGGCTCAATCTCCTGAACATCGAACGGCAGGGCTCCCACCGACTGCGTTCCGTCGATCACCAGCCATGCCCCCACATCGCGGGTACGCTCGCGGATCGCCTTCAGGTTAAAGAGCGTGCCGTCCGCCCAGTGAATATTCCCGATCGCCACCATTTTTGTTTTTGGCGTGATCGACTCCAGGATCTTTTCATTCCATTTTTTCCCGCGCTCCACCATCGTTTCCGGAGGTGTAATGGTGATGATTTCGGCGTCATTCTCATCCGCCAGACGACGCCACGGGTAGATGTTGCTCGGAAATTGTTCATCGACAACCATGATATTCTCGCCTTTCGACAGCGGCAGGTTCCGGGCCACATTTGCCATTCCGTATGAAACCGACGGGATCACCACGATTCGCTTCGGGTCACGGGCGTTGATCAGCGTTGCATACTCCCGCCGTAGCTCCTCCGTCTCGCTGAAAAAGAGCTCCCCGGAGATATTGATTGGATTTCGCTTTCGCCTGACCCCTTCAATTCCAGCCTCCTCCACACGGTTCAGCTGAGGAGACATGTAGGCGCAATTGAGATAAGTTACGGAGGGGTCGAGTTGGAAATCAGATTTTTTACAGTCCAATAATAATTTTTGATGCATCAATATTTAGTTCTTTTGGTATTTTATTTCAAGATTATAAAAATAGAATTTGGAAGAAATAACTCTAATTACATTTTAACGAATCAACTTATTTACCAACAACCAAATTACCAGCGCTGGTGCACATGCGGTTTGATCTGCTCCTTATAGATCCGATCTATCTCATTCATGATGTCGCCAGAAACCGGCGGTTTGGCAGAGGCTTTGGTATTCGATTCAACATGGCCAACAGATGATGCACCGGGGATCACGCAGCTCACCTCATCGCGCATTAAAATCCACCGAAGGGCAAGTTGGACAAGATGTTGGCCATCAGGGAGAGCCTTTTTCAGCTCATTTACAGCCTCTACACCCTTGCCGTATGGTATCCCCGAAAAGGTTTCACCTACGTCAAAAGCCTCTCCATTCTTATTAAAGTTTCTGTGATCTTTTTCCCCGAACGTGGTGTTTTTTGTGAACTTGCCGGTGAGCAGCCCGCTTGCCAGGGGCACCCGGACAATGATACCCACATTTTTCTCTTTCGCCATCGGAAAGAGGTTTTCGTGCGGGCGCTGACGAAACATATTGTAGATCACCTGGATGGAGGTCACATTTTCATACTCCAGCGCTTTAATGCCCTCCTCCACTTTTTCGATGCTCACCCCCAGGTTTTGAATCTTACCCTCATCCTTCAGTTTATCAAACTCCCCAAAAATTTCTGGCCGGTAGTACACATCCGTTGGCGGGCAATGGAGCTGAATCAGGTCGATCGTTTCGAGATCCATCCGCCGGAGGGAATCTTCCACATAGCCGCGCAGCGTGTCCGGCGTATAGTTTTCACTGGTGTGAGGATTAATCTGACGGCCACATTTGGTGGCCACGTATATCCGGCCGTCCGCCCGGTTCACTGCTTTTCCAACCGCTACTTCGCTTTCGGTACCTTTATATACATCGGCCGTATCGATAAAATTTACGCCGTTCGCAATAGCTGTATCCAGCGTTTCTGCCGCCAGTTGTTCATCAAAATCCGTTCCCCACGTGCCTCCAAGCTGCCAGGTTCCAAGAGAAATTTCGGAAATTTTAAAACCGGTTTTGCCAAGGGTTCTGTAGTTCATCACTCGTTCATTTATTCATTAACATTTTGTTGTAAGATAGTGGATTCCTGCAAGTACCAACAAGATCCGTCACCCCATCAATTATCACTTAAAATTTCTTGATCAGACTCGCAGGTTAGTTTTTTATCAGCCGCTCCATCTGCTTTTGATGATGAGATATGTGGGCCTCCATAAATTCCAGCGCCTGTTTTACGTTTAGCAGTCCTGCCCGCGGGTGTTTGTACACCGCTTTCGCCAGCGTTTCGGCACTGTTTTCCTCAATAATTGTCCTGAACTCATCCCGGACAGCATCCCACTCCGCTTTCATTTCATCAAGATCCGGCGCCTCCTCCCGGACTTCTGCAACTTTGGGAGCCTTAAATTTCAGGGGCGAATAGAGGGCCATTTTCAACAACAGATGCCGGATAAATGCCCCAACCCCCGTACTTGATGACGTTTCTGCATGGATTAGTTTCCGTTTGATGTATATCAGGGATTGCTGTTCAGCTGTTACCAGGTGCCGCATCACCTGCAGAAGGTTCCATTGGCCGGCCTTCGGCCTGTAAAGAAGCTGATGACGGTCCAGGCTGTAATATAACTCAATGATTTCCCGCCTCTGTTTTTCGAGCTGACGGAACACTTTTTTAGTCTTTTCTTTCATACATTTTGTTCTAATATCGACTCCGCAGGAATATTGCAGGGGGTAACAGCTTTGCAGGTGGATCAAGATCTCGCCGATACGTCTGTTGCCGGAAAGTCTATACCAAAGTGCGCTATTTTACTTGAACCGTCAAGTATATTTCCTGCTGAAACCTGACATGCTTTATATCCGTAATGTCCATTACACCGGTAGACCATACTGTTATCTCAGACACGGACCCAAATTGATGAACAAACTCCGACATGTATCGCTCGTAGCTGCTCTGCTTGCAGTCATAATGCTGGTTTTCAGCTCTCCGCAATCTTTACAGGCACAATCAGCATCTGTCAATTCCAAAGAGGATGACAAATCAACACGTGTTGAGTCAGACCCGTACGAATCACACCTATTCAAAATTCAGGGCACACCGGACCTGCAGGTCAACCTACCGGTTGGCGCCATAAACGTCATTCATAATCCCGATGTAGAAGGTGTGAAAGTTGATCTGCATGTTAAACGTGAGTTTTCGCTCTGGTCTGGATACAGAAGCCTTGAAGGGTACCGGATTATTATGCAGCAGAGAGGAGACCAGATC
>JAAAOB010000015.1 GCA_009909035.1 Bacteroidota bacterium | reverse complement strand
AACCCTGAACCCTGAACCCTGAACCCTGAACCCTGAACCAAAACCAGGTCCGGACTCACAATCAAAGAGAATCCAAAAAAGAGATGATAAGTGTCGATAGTATTCGTAATCTCATGTGTCAGCTGTTTTAATTTAATATAGCTACAAGAAACAGAATAAGTGGTCCACCTGCTACTTTCTATTCACATTCGATTCGAATAAATCTACCCGATGGCCATACCTCAACAACTTACGATCAACGAATTTAAAGAAAAGTTTGAGGGTGCAAAGACCGTGATTCACGAATATGGCACCCTCGATTCAGATACTGTCATCTTCAAACTCAACCCCGAGACCTGGAGCTGTACCGAGGTTTGCCAGCACCTTATTCGCTTTAACGAACTCTACCTGGCGCAGATGAAAAAAGGGATTGAACATCATACCGTTTTGCCGGTAAGCAAACGTAAACAGACATTTTCTCCAAAGTGGAGTGTCCGCAAACTGGCCGGCTACCTTGAGCCGCCTTATAAAATGGCGATAAAGACAATCAAGCCGATGTATCCTTCAAAAGTAGAACTCAGCGCTGCGGATACTTTTCACCGTCTGATTGAGATACAGGATGAACTAATTGATCTCCTGCAAACCGCGGAGAACGAAGAGTGGAATATCGACGAAATAAAAGCACCGCATCCGCTTATTAGATTCTATGAAATGTCGCTCACCGATTTTATCGTGTTCATAGATGCCCACCAGCGTCGTCATTTTTGGCAGATTGAGCAGATTTTAAAACGGATTCCGGAATAAGGTTTGTCCTTCGGCTTATGCACTACCTACTCGTCAGAGAAAAACGAAAGAGGCAATCGTCTGACGAGGAATTACCGCTATACCTCCATCAGCTCATCCCATCGGGTTGTGTAGCGTTTACTCAGATGTTTCTGCTTCATCTGCCAGGATTGATTGCCGCCAAGGCCCGTACCCGCCAGGTTCATGGTTTGGCGTCCATATCTCGCATTTACAGAATCCATGCACTCCATCAAATCGTGTTGTTTCTGGCTGTAGGTGCTTTTGATAAACAGGTCGGTCTGAATTTCTTCCTCCGGTACAATCCCGGTCAGCATCACCCAGGCTTTTTTGTACGTTTTGCCGGGATCATACAAACGATCCACCGCGGCATCTGCCGCCTGCGCAAGCAGTGGCGTATCGGCTGTTGGGTTTGGAAGCGCCACATCCATCCCGAATTTATACGGTTCTCCCGGGCTTGCATATTTATTGGTGACAAGCATCACGCACATATTACTGGCTACGGAGTGCTGTGCCCGCAGTTTCTCCGCCGCACGGCTTGCAAACATCGATACGGCCTCCTTAAGATCTTCAACCTGATCCACAGGTGTACCGAACGAGCGAGAGCTCAGAATACCTTTCCTTGGCTCCACAACCTGCTCTATCGCCAGGCAAGGTCTGCCGCGAAGTTCCCAGACGGTTCTCAGGCCGGTCACCTTCATCCTGCTTTTCACCCAGGAATCGGGTTGATTTCTGAGATCCCATGCCGTCTGGACGCCATGGTTTTTCAGAGTAGCCGAATAGTTTTTGCCAACGCCCCAAATATCCCCCACCGGCGTACGCATAAGCACTTTGCGGATACGCTCGTCGCTCTCCAGAACCAAAACCCCGCCGAATGATGGATATACTTTTGCCGTTTCGTTTGCAATTTTTGCCAACGTCTTCGTCCCTGCAATTCCTACCGATACGGGCAGACCAGTCCATCGCAGTATCCTCGAGCGGATGTATTCGCCATACGATCTCATGGAATCCATATAGCTCGTTGAAAGCTCCGCAAACGCTTCGTCAATACTGTAGACTTCAATATTAGGTGTGCAGGTTTTTAAGGTCTCCATCACGCGCTGACTCATATCACCGTAGAGCGCATAGTTGGACGATCGTACGGCAATATTATGCTTTCTTATCAGCGGGCGCACTTTAAATTCCGGAATTCCCATCGGAATACCGATCTCTTTTGCCTCAGCAGACCGGGCAATGACGCAGCCATCATTATTCGACAGAATAGCCACGGGGCGGTTCAAAAGGGCGGGATCAAACACACGCTCGCAGGATGCGTAGAAGTTATTGCAATCGATCAGGGCGTAAAAAGCAGGCACAGCAAATCCGGTTAAATGCAAGAGTGGATCACATTCGAAATAACACCCCACATACAGTTTTCGCCGGTTTGATCCGGTGCAAGATGCACAAAGTGATTCCCCGACAGCTGCAGAGACCACCGCTTCCCCCGGTTCCAGAGCCTGCAAATGTTCAATTCTCCTTCAACCATCGCGATCACATACGAGTGGTGTTTATACGCAAGAGATCGGTCCACCACCAGGAGATCGCCATCGTAAAATCCAAGTTCTTCATCGTCGGACCCCTTCACCCGGCAAAAAAATGTGGCGGCCGGATGTTGAACCAAGTGCTCGTGTAAATTTAACCGCTCCTCCAGATGGTCCGTTGCCGGTGAGGGAAACCCGGTTTCTGCCGAACGTTTTGCCTTGAGAGAGTCATTCCGTAGATTTCGTGGATTAAATGTCTGTGCAAGCATATGTAGGAATTTAATTATATGTAAAATATATGTGTGTTTAACACGCTTTGCAACCGCCCGGCGGATAACTTTTGATTTCTGATGGCGCCGGTTTGTAGATATTGACCGTAAACTGCTGCTATTTAAATTATTACATGATGTCTTCGCTGCATTCCGTAACACAATTTTAATTAACAATTTGCCCGACGGTACCCGATATGTCCATTCTCCTCATCTCAAAAACCAAGGATCTTACCCCTTTCCGGGATGCACTGCTTGCGCTCGACAACAACCTGGATGTGGAGATCTGGCCGGATATTTCATCAAAGGAGCGTGTTACATATGCCGTGGCGTGGAATCAGCAGAACGGCCTCTTTTCCCTTTTTCCCAACCTGAACGTAATCTCATCGCTGGGCGCCGGGGTGGATCATCTTATACAAGATAACTCCATACCAGAGCATGTGGAGATTACCCGCGTTGTAGCCCCCGGCTTAACGGAGCAGATGTGTGATTTTGTGACCATGTCTGTCCTGAATATGATTCGAGATGTGAAACAGTATCACCTGCAGCAATCTCAGGCACGATGGAACGTGGTGAATCGGACACCGAAAAACAGTCTGAAAGCAGGCGTCATGGGCCTGGGTGAACTTGGAGAACGCACAGCGATTCGCCTTGTTTCCAACGGATTCCGGGTATCCGGGTGGTCACGAACAAAAAAATCAATCGACGGAGTTACAACCTATTCAGAAGAAGAACTTGATCGTTTTTTAGCAGACACAAATATTCTGATCTGCCTTCTTCCGCTCACTTCAGAAACAACGGATATATTGTCACTAAAGGTCTTTAAGCAGCTTAAAAAGCCCGCGTTTCTCCTGAACGCAGCACGGGGAGAGCATCTGGTTGAGGAGGATTTACTCTATGCGCTCGACATGAATCTTCTTGAGCATGCAGCCCTGGACGTATTTAAAAACGAACCACTGCCGGATTCCCATCCCTTCTGGAGCAGGGAAAAGATAACGATCACTCCCCATATAGCTTCTGTCACTGACCCACATGAAATCGCCAACTTGATCCTTGATAACTACAAACGAATGCTTTCCAGGCAGGAGTTAAACAACAGGGTCGATCGGCAAAAAGAGTATTAACGTTCAAAAAAGGCGTACCGCGCAATGTTTAGATCTCTCCTTATCATTATACCGGGAATGCTTTTGTCCGGATGTCTCGGGCCAGTGCAAGAGCTCTATCCCGAAGAGGTGGAACGGCGCCCTGTAGACGTATATGTAATCAGCCACGGCTGGCATGTGGGGCTTGCCATAGAATCATCGGTCATCCGGGAGTACCTGCCGGACCATAAAACCATGCCCCAAAGCCGGTATTTAACATTCGGGTGGGGCGATGCACGCTATTATCCTGCAAAAGATCCGGGAGTGGGCTTGATGCTCAGGGCCGCACTCTTTCCAACAAAAAGTGTACTTCACGTTGTAGGCATCAACAGGCCGGTGGAGGATTATTTCACGACGAGTTCAATCATCAAAATTATGGTGAGTGAAAAAGGAGCAAGACATCTTGCCGAATTTATCGCTGATCAATTTCGACGCGATCAGAATGGAGAAGCGATAGTTGCAGAAGAGGGCCTTTACAGAAACAGCCGTTTTTACGAGGCTAAAGGGTACTATTTTTTTCCTAAGACGTCCAATACCTGGACGGCCCGCGCACTTCGAACAACCGGGTTTCCGATCACGCCATTCTATGCGATCACTTCCGGAAATGTGATTCACCAGGCCAAGAAACATGGTGAGATGATCCGGTTGAGATCATTACGTATGGAATCAGAGATAATCCGCAGGCGATGAGTTTTATGGCGTGAGGAATTGCGTTCGAAGCGGTCCTCGTCACTTATCCCAAAGCCACATCCAGCGTCATCATAATAACAAATCCAACCATGGTTCCCATCGTTGCAAGATCCGTATTGCCGTGAAGCTGAGACTCCGGTATCAGTTCTTCCACCACCACGTAAATCATTGCACCGGCAGCAAATGCCAGGGCAAACGGGAGAATCGGCTGAACGTAGATCACAGCTATCGCCCCTATGACGGCAAATACCGGCTCCACAGCGCCCGAAAGCTGCCCGTAATAGAAACTTTTCCCAACGCCTACACCTTCGCGACGCAGGGGCACCGATACGGCTGTTCCTTCCGGCAGATTCTGGATCCCAATTCCCATCGCCAGGGCAATTGCGCCGGCTATGGTGGCGGTTCCGGTTGGGTCGATTCCAGCTGCGGCACCTCCAAACAGCACGCCAACAGCCAGGCCTTCCGGGATGTTGTGAAGCGTAATTGCCAGCACCAGCAGCGTAGATCGTCTCCAGCTTGTACTAACCCCTTCTGCCTCGGTTCTTGGCAATCCTATATGTAGATGTGGTAGATAAGCGTCGCACAATCTCAGGAATAACCCGCCAACCAAAAATCCGGCAGCTGCAGGCAACCAGCCGATGCCGCCCATGGCTTCTGTCATTTCAATGGATGGAATAATCAGCGACCAAACACTTGCCGCGATCATTACCCCGGCTGCAAATCCCAGCATAAAGTCGAGTACTTTTTGGGAGACCGTTTTCGTAAAAAAAACAACGCCGGCTCCAACCGATGTCATCCCCCATGTAAAAAGCCCGCCCATAAGTGCCTGCAGGACGGGATTAAGTTCGAAAAACCATTCAGGTATCCAGCTCATATCAATATTTTTAAATTATTTTGATACAAAGATACCAATTTTAGATAAGGCTAAAAATTTATTTTGCTATATATTGGCCATCTGAAAATGACCCTGTATTCAACTCTCGATTTTCCAGAATGCAATACCGCTTGCCTGCTTGCCGATCTCTACTACATCTACAAGCTCTAAAGTCTCCAGGTCGATAATATCCACGGATCCAGGTTCCCCGCCAACACCCTCCACACTAATAAACGCAAACCGGTCGTCCGGCGAAATGGTAACGCCATGGGTCACTCCCCGGCTGTTTTTAATTTTGGCCAGTTCCTCTCCTGACTTCGCGTCCCAAACTCCAACTGCACCCTCTTTATAGGTCACCACAACGTATGCTCCGTCATGTGTAGGCTCCAGGTTGTAAGGTCCCCTGCCTGAAGTATCCCAGGTATCCGCAATAGTCCAGGAATCCGTATCCACCACGTAGATTTTGTTGTTCCCGTTTCCGGCCACATACACCGCGGCCCGTGCAGGGTCGGGACTTGCCCACGTTGGCTTGATAACGGGCTGATGAGCGTGTGATTCTCCATCCATATCGCCATCATGATTCATTTCGGACGGATGAGTACCATGATTCACACCGCCGGCCTCCCCGCCGGCTCTCAGGTCCAGAACCCGGCTGACTTCCATTCTAACGGCATCAATCTCGTAGAGTTCATCTGTCATCATCGATACGTGATACTGCAATCTTCCATCGGTCGTCAGGCGGCTGCCATGAGGCATAACGCCCGTCTCTATTCTCTCGATCTCCTCCATCGTTTTTCCATCAACAATCGACAGTGAGCTGGGATCATGGGGTCCGTGCAGGTTGAAGTTCACAATGTAGACCCATCCTGTTTCATCTGAAACATCCAGGGTTGCCGGAAACATCCCGAGTTCAACCCGGTCTACCACGCGGTCGGACCCGATGTCATATTTATACAGATGGCCAAATGGCATTCCATGGCCCAGACTCACATACCAATGCTCGCCGTCCGGATCGATCCCGATGCCGTGGGGGCCTTCATTTTCAGTCGGAAACTCACCTACCGGGATAATATTCTCGATCGTGCTGCTGTTTTTATCAGCATTAAACGAAATACGATAGACCTCGTCATCCGATTCGGCTGCAACGTAGAATTTATACGCTTGTGCATTCGCAATGTGACTTTGGATACACAGCGATAGAAAAACAGTTACAGTAAACAGTACTCTGATAACCATCTGTGTCTCTATTTAAATGTTCAAAAATATTTATTCATCAACAGGTTCATCTATGAAAAACTGTCCTGCGCTCATTACTCACTGACCAGGCGAAATGCCCAGAGACCGGAATTCCAGTCCGAAACAAAAATGTGCCCCTTGTAGGGCTGCGGTCCCCAGGCCATGGCAGCGTTTGGCACAACTCCTTCGTGATGCGTTGTGGTGTAGTGCGCAATCTCCCGCCCCTGATCATACAGGTTACCCATCAACTCGCCTGATATATCGATCACGCGCAGGCCTGCATTATAGTATGCAACGTAGAGCTTATCGCCGTCAACCCACATGTTATGGGTTCCGGCTTCGGGGATTTGATACCGCGCCACTTCTTCAGGATTGTCCCAGCCATCAAATTTTACAAAATGGATCCATCCGGCAGGGACCGTCGGTTGATTTTCAACATTAATGCCGTTTGGAAACGCCTCATCACCGGCTATCACATAGAAATCGCCTGTGGATTCGCTTTTAAATGGAAAGGCCGCGTGATTCCACCCGCTGGGATAGGTGTACTGCCCCAGTTTTACCGGATTTGACGGAGATCCAAGCCCAAGCTCGTGACCTTCAGGGGTAGCTGCCTCCGGCGTACTGCCAACGTCAGCCATCACAATACCATCGCTCCAGTTGGATGAGTACGCAATGCCATCTTCAATCCATACGTCGTGTATGGCCCGGTTCGGGCTGTCGAGTTCAAACTGGCTGACCGTGTAAGGATTGGCCGGATCCTCAATATTGATAACGTCATATTTACGGCCGTTATTCACCGCATAGACATGATCTTCATAAATAAATGCGTTGTGAACACCGCCGGTCAGATCTTCTGTAAATTCAGATATAACCTGAACCTCTTTCGGGTTGGTAACATCCATGATGACGATTCCATTTTTTCGATCAGAGGCACCCTCGCGAGTGATGACGGCAAGAGTCCCATCTTCCGAAATTTTCACATCATTGACGGTACGGGCATCCACCGTCACCGTATCTATTGGCATCATATTGGCCGGATCGGTGACATCCCAAAAATAGGTGTCGCCGTTGGCACCCCAGGTTCCGGTAATCGCGTAGTCACGGCCATCTACACCCTCCCAGACCCACAGGTCAGAGGTGTGAACATCATCAACCAGTGCGTGGCCAACCAGCTCAAGCCGCTGCTGAACGTTGCGCTGGTTGATTCGTACAGACTGCCGGGCTTCATGGCCACCGCTTGTGGCAATCAGCGTAAAATATCCCGGTAAATTTGCAACAAACCGGCCATCATCCGCAATCTGGCCTTCGGCTTCCTGGCCCAGGGTATCGTCGGGCCTGGCAATAAAGGAGTACTCAATGGGCGCGTCCTCGACAGGGTCTCCATTTTCGTTCAGAGCAACTGCATCCACTCGCAGAACATCTCCGGTCCTGGCTTCGGTTACATCATTTTGTATCTCCACCCGCTGCACCGGGTTCTCCAATGCATTTATGGTTTTCGAATACTCAACATCCTCGCTCCGAACAGTCAATTGAAATGTGCCCGGTTCATGAACCTGCAGGAGGCCGTGTGCATCCACGGTGGCGCGGTCATTCGCTACGCTGTATGTCAGATCCGCCCTCTCACGAACTAATCCGGCCTGGTCAACCACCTCGGTTTCCAGGTGCACCGATGTTTGAGCATAGATTTGTTCAGGCAGGTTTGTCAGGGTGATGGATTCAATAGGCGGGTAGTTAACCGTTGCTTCAAAATCTTGCATTACCCGGCTGTTGTCATCTGTGACAAAGAGTGCCGTGAACCGGTGTGTTCCCGGTTTCAATGCTTTCATTATTCCGGAACGGCCGATTTGCAGCGCATCCCTGGATCGTGAAAAGAACCTCAGGTCTTCGGACAGAACGGTTCCATCCGGGTTTACAGCTTTTCCTTTTAACTGAACCTCATCACCTACGTCCAGAACCGGTGTTTCAGGGTCGATGGTAATCGACACATCCTGAGCCTGGAGAGGCGGAATACTCACTACCAAAAATAGAATAAGAAGATATGCAGCAGAAAATCGTTTCATAAAACAGGTGTTTATTTGAATGGAAACCATGGACTATTTACGAATATGGCCTTAAACAGACAAGCTCAATTTCGTAAAAACTAATCAATCATGTCATGATGAATTGCAGAAAAACCTTATCTTTCTCTTTTGTTAATTGAAGATCACATACTCATAAAACGGAGTATTTCAGGGACATATTTCTGCACGATTAAGAAACAAAAACAGAAACCTGATCACCATTTTTTTTGTTGATCGGTATCGCTACATAACGTACCAACTCTATAAAGCATCTACATGCAGATTCAATTTCATAAAACCCCATTTGCAAATCGTCATATTGGCCCCACCAATCAGGAAATAGAAGAGATGTTGGCCGAGTCCGACGTTGATTCTATCGACCAGTTGATCGGGGAAACAATTCCGGAAAAAATACGGCTGCGTCAGCCGTTGGACCTGCCGCCGGCCCTTTCTGAAGACGAATATATCGATACCATTCGATCTATCGCCACCAAAAACAAGGTGTTTAAATCGTTCATTGGCATGGGGTATCATGAAACAATCACCCCGAATGTCATCCTCCGGAATGTCCTGGAAAATCCCGGGTGGTACACCGCGTATACGCCATACCAGGCAGAAATAGCCCAGGGACGTCTACAGGCTCTGCTTAATTTTCAGACCGTTGTGACAGATTTGACCGGGATGGAGATTGCCAATGCATCTCTGTTGGATGAGGCCACAGCTGCCGCCGAAGCCATCAGCATGCTCCATGGACGTCGCAAAGGGAGAAAGCGTAAAGAGGCCAACACCTTTTTTGTAAGCAGCAACTGCCACCCGCAAACAATATCGGTTTTAATAAACCGAATGGCACCACTGGGCATCGAATTGACGGTCGACTCTATCGAAAATCTCGATGTAACCGATCCAGAGCTCTTTGGCATTCTGTTGCAATACCCCGGAACTGATGGCGGAGTTCAAGATTTCACGCCTTTGATAGCCTCTGCACATGATAACAATCTCCATGTAGCGGTTGCAGCGGACCTGCTGAGCCTCACGCTTTTAAAAGCACCGGGTGAGATGGGAGCAGATGTTGTGATAGGCTCTACCCAGCGTTTCGGCGTACCGATGGGATATGGTGGCCCGCACGCCGCCTACTTCGCCACTCGCGAAAAGTACAAGCGCCAGATTCCCGGCCGAATCATAGGGGTAACACAGGATGCGGAGGGAAATCCCGCCTACCGCATGGCTCTTCAAACACGAGAGCAGCATATCCGGCGTGAAAAAGCCACATCAAACATCTGCACGGCACAGGTACTTCTGGCCGTCATTGCCGGATTTTACGCAGTCTATCACGGCCCAAACGGACTTCGGCGAATCGCGTCAAGAATACACGGCCTGGCCAAACTTACCGGAGCCGGCCTGGAAAAAATGGGTTACGCCGTACAGGATAAACCCTTTTTTGACACACTATCTGTTCGCATTGAAGAGAGCAGACTTGTTGATGCGATACGGGAAGAAGCGCTGAAACGTAATGTTAATTTCAGATACAGCGAAGGAACGGTCGGTATCTCTTTTGATGAAAACAAAACCCTGGAAGATGCCTCCACAGTACTTGAAATTTTTGAGAGTGCGGGACATCGCGACAATCATTTCAATTTACTGGAGGCCTCGGAACTGGTTACGGTCGACTATCCCAGGGAAATTGAACGGAGTACTACCTATTTAGATCATCCCGTGTTTAACCGGTTCCACTCGGAGCACGAGATGCTTCGGTACTTGAAAATGCTCGAAAACCGGGACCTTGATCTCACACACTCCATGATCTCCCTGGGATCGTGCACAATGAAACTGAACGCCACAACGGAGATGATTCCTCTCACCTGGCCTGAGTTCGGTAACATTCACCCATTTGCCCCAGAAGAGCAGGCAGCAGGCTATCATCAGCTATTTGATGAACTGAGCCGCTGGCTGGAAGAAATTACCGGATTTCACTCCGTTTCCCTGCAGCCGAATTCCGGCGCACAGGGAGAATACAGCGGCCTGATGACCATCCGGGCCTATCATATGGCACATGGCAATCACCACCGGAATGTAACGATTGTGCCGTCATCAGCCCACGGCACAAATCCAGCAAGTGCCGTTATGGCCGGAATGAAGGTTGTCATCACAAAATGCGACGAACAGGGAAATATCGACCTTGACGATCTTCGGGAAAAAATTGATAAACACAAAGAGAATCTCGCAGCATTGATGGTGACATACCCATCAACACACGGTGTATTTGAGGAAGATATCCGGGAAATCTGCGATGCCATCCATGCCAACGGAGGCCTCGTCTACATGGACGGCGCAAACATGAATGCCCAGGTTGGCCTCACGTCTCCGGCAAATATCGGGGCGGATGTCTGCCATCTCAACCTGCACAAAACATTCTGTATTCCACACGGCGGCGGCGGACCCGGTGTGGGGCCCATTGGGGTTGTAGAGAAGCTGGCGCCATACCTGCCCGGGCATGATATCGTAACAACGGGTGGCAGCCAGGCCATCAACGCCGTATCTGCGGCTCCCTTCGGAAGTGCGAGCATATTGACAATATCACACGCGTATATACGAATGATGGGCGGAGACGGGCTTACGAGAGCCACTCAGACAGCTATTCTAAATGCAAACTATTTAAAAGACCGTCTGAAAAACCACTACCCGATTCTTTACACTGGAAAAGGAGGGCACTCGGCCCATGAATTTATTGTGGATCTGCGAAAATTCAAGCAAACCGCCGGTATTGAATGTGTAGATGTAGCGAAACGCCTGATGGATTACGGCTTTCACGCCCCTACAATGTCATTCCCTGTACCCGGCACGCTGATGATTGAGCCAACGGAAAGCGAATCAAAAGCGGAGCTTGATCGCTTTTGTGATGCAATGATCAGTATACGCAACGAGATTCGCGAAATTGAGAAAGGCGAAGCGGATCCCAAAAACAATGTGCTCAAAAACGCTCCGCACACCATGCGCGTGGCACTGTCTGACACGTGGACCCAACCTTACTCCAGGGAGAAAGCCGTATTCCCGATTCCCGATCTGCGGTTTAATAAATTCTGGCCTGCTGTCAGCCGCGTGGATGATGCCTACGGAGACAGAAACCTGATGTGCACGTGCGTTCCCATTGAAGATTATGCCGAGGGACAGGCTGTGGAGTTTCCATCATGAGTCCCGGAATTCTAATGTAGCATTCAATTGTGAGAAAGAGTGAAAACCGTGATGCCGAGGCTGCAATTACCGTATTCATAAATCGTTGAATATTAACGGCTTATGCTTAATTTTTTGGGCTGGACAGAGGCATAAAAACGAGAAAACCCAGTTTTTATCTTATAAAATTTTAACCCCTCGTCTATTCAAAAAACTATACATTGGGGCAAGAAAAGAAAAACAATCAATGGGTTTATTTATGAACAAAAAGGTAGTAATTGTCGAGGATGATCAGCTTCTTGGAATTGTACTCGAAAAGATGGCACTTTCTTTGGATCTCGAAGTACTGGATATATCACAGACAGGTTCTGGTGCTGTTGAATCTATTCAGAAACACAATCCGGATCTGATATTTATGGATATTCAGCTTGCGGATGATTTAAACGGCATTCAAGCAATGGAGAGAATCAGAACCCATTCCAATGCTCCCGTTATCTACATCACCGGTCAATCGGATCTGAATACAAGAAAAAAAGCGTCCGAAGTGCAAAATTCATTTTTTATGATTAAGCCTGTGAATATACACGATTTAAAATCGGCAATTAACGGTATTGGACAGCCCGCGGTATAAAGTCTACCAAGCCGGCAGCTTCGTTGTAAATAATGTACGATCTGCCGGTTCACTCCTTATCTCCTTTTGCTCCTCTCTCTGTTTAAAAAATTCCTCGAGATATCTGCGCCCGTCATCTTTTTCAATGTCTTCAATACTAAACGAGCTGCCGTGATCGCCCGATGCTACATGAAGTTCACTGCTGCACAAATTTCTGAATTTCTGTATCCAGCTCGATGAAACCGATACATCCTGTATGCGATCCCGCTTAATGATGGCTGTTTTTTTAGAAAGTGACCGGTTACTAATAATGATATTCTGATTCTCCCACCCAATAGCAGCATCTTTATATTTTTGAACTCCCCAGAATACGGAAAGAGCCGGGATCAGCCATATCCAGTTCGTTACAGGTAACAGCCAGTACAGGATTGCCGTGATGGCTGTAAGCAGAAATGCAGAGCGAATAATGTAGCGCCTGATGGCCCGGCGCGGGGGTTTCAGGGCCGGGGTGTGAATGTTATAATGCGGTACTATTTTTTCAAGCAGGCGTTTAACTTTGCTAATCTTAAGAAGCGGAAACAGCACTATCGATCCCGATCCAGCCTCATCACCATATCCTGCGCTGTGTATATTTACAGAACAGTAGCCAAGCGGCTGCCGTAACAGGCCTTCGGTCACAAACAGGGCCTGAATTCGATTGTATGGCACGGTAATCCGTTTTTTCTCAATAATTCCTCTTGATATCACAAGTTCATCCTCCCTTACCTCAACACTAAAATCTCCATACATAAAGAGTGTGCTAAAAAATGAGATGAGCCATGCCACAACAATAAATAGTACCAAAATCGCAGCAATTGTGACGCCATCCGTTTGTGAAGGCAGCAGGTTTATCAGCTTATCAAACAGTTCAGATTCCCTTATGGCAGGCTCGATTTGAGAGAAAAGAGTTCCCAGAATAGACAATGCAATTCCGAATCGACCCGATGTTGACGCAGCAATCAGCAGATCCTTTCCCGGAAGTCCATACACCTGATGGTCGTCCGCAGCCTCCTCTTCGCTCTCCTTCTCATCAGAACTTACTCCGTTTTTGCTGAGGAGTTTATTAATCTGCGCTGCAGTACTCTGCGGAACGGCCTCAATCATAGCGGCCCGGGATGTGGATCCGGCCGTCTGGATATCAACTTTCACTAACCCAAACATGCGCTGCACAACACCCGACGATATGTCGATGACCTGTACCCTATCCTTCGTTAGGTAGAGGTTCTTTCGAATCAATATTCCACGCTTTATATGAAGCTCGCCATCCTGAACTTTGAACAAAAAGCGCCACCAATCAAGCAGGCCAATAATTGCAAGAAGAGCAAATCCTCCTCCCATCCACATTAAAAACGGGAAACTTTCACTGCGAGCCCCCACAAAAAGTAACACAAGTATGGTCACGATATTCCCCCGAACCAGGCTGATGGCCCGGCTCACGGCGGCAATTGGATGCTGTCGCTGAAACTCAAACATCTTCTTCAGCCAGCCTTGCGTAGGTTGAAACCTGGCGGCGAACCCGATCAGCGATCACCTCGTCGAGACCGGGTATCTCGTGCGTGGTGGCAGCCGTTGAAATAGTGACCGACGAAAGTCCATACCAGCGGAGAAGCGGCCCCTGGCTTGTATCCACGTGCTGCACTCTGCTCAATGGAATTAATGTTTCCGTTTTAACCAAAACCCCTCGAAGCAGATCAATCTCATGTTCATTTATACTGTAGCGCCAATTTTTCCACCTCAGACCAGGAATAACGAGAAAGGAAAGAACCCAGTAGGTGAGAAACAGCAGGCTCAGGAACAGAACAATCCATAAGTGGTACTCGTGGAGCCCAAAAAAAGAGTAGTAAACCGATGGCACAGCGAGGAAAACAGCATTTCCCGCTGCACTCCCCCATCGCCAGGCACCAATAGTTCGGGGAGATAATTTTTTCGAAAACTGCTTATCCATTTACTCTGTACGTGTTTTGTAAGTCCTTAACTTAAGACATGTAAACAATAGAGAAAACAGGAAAAAGCAGGATTTACGATTTGATGAACTCTTCGTTGGTTCGATATTCCGTTTTAGACGCCTTCCTTGACTCAAACTCCTCACGGTCGCTGCTCCAGATGAGGTAATAGCCTGTACCCGCTAAAATTGACACTACGATTATTCCAATTGCTACAACTACTGTTTCCATAAAAAGAGGGGGTTGATTTAGATGGACTTATAAATCAACAAAATGCCTCTGCAGTCGTTCCATACCAAAAAAAGCCACGTGATTACGTGGCTTTGTACGAATGGGATACCCGGAATGTACCTGTTATCCTTCGTTTTTGATATTCTGAATCTCAATACGGATATCCTGCGATAGCTTCTTAAGCTCCTGCAGTTGCTTGCGAGCTCTTGTACCCGCTGCTTTATTCCCTTTGTCATAAAACTTTTCGAGATCCTCTTCCAATTCAGTCATCAGATTTTTTACTTCTTCAATTCTGCTCATGTTAACTCCAAATTATCTGTTAGTATTAATTTTGATGGTTCTAAGTTACCATCCTATCATTTAGCAGCTATTTTGTGCTGCTAAAACTTGCGTAAGTTAACATTATGCGTACAAAAAGCATCTTTTTTTGATCAAATTTCGAAACGGTATTTTTCCCACCTGATGATCGATTGTCTTGTTTTAAAGAACGTATCATCCCAATCACCCCTATTAAGAAATAAGTAGCTGAATTTTATGGCTTTAGCTTCATCATATAATCATACCACAGGTCTCGTGACTTGATCTCTACGTTTGATTTTCACCCTCAAAATTGTCTGCGACAGACTTCCCTCTCCCCTCATTTACAAATAAACTGACCAGGATTCCTGCTAAAAAGAGAGCGGCACAGAACAGCACAGAGGTTTGAAGCCCGAATTGAGCCTGCAGCAGGCCGAGACCAATAATTCCAAATACACCCGCAAGCTTATTTGACAGCCCCCAAAACCCAAAAAATTCTGCTGATTTTTCTTCGGGCGAGAAAAGGCCCACCAGCGCCCGGCTGGCTGACTGGCTTGAGCCCAAACTTAAACCGGCAAGCACCCCGATGTACAAAAACATGTATTGTGACTCAACAGCTGTATCGAAAACGGTGTTAAACCAGACGGTAAGATCTGTTACGCCCCATATACCCAGCACAGAAAAAAACCAGAGAATAAGCGTTAGGTTGTAGGTAAGTTTTGAACCGATTTTGTCCTGGATCATGCCAAACGAGAAAGCGCCAATGGCGGCCGTAACTTGCACAATAACGAACATCAGAATCCGGACGCTCTCATCCCACTGCACAATCTGATCCCCATAAATAAATGCAAAAGAGATGACGATATAGATGCCAGCCATTGCAAAAAAGACGGAAATCAGCAGTACCGCCAGGTCCCAAAACTGTCCGACCTCCCGGATGGTTCGCCCAAGCCGTGCAAACCCCATCGACACATACGTTTCTCCCTCGGGCAGTTTACGTCGTTTACCCGGTTCTTTAAGCCACAAAAATGTTGGAATCGCCGCAAGGAGAAAAAACAGGGCGGCAAACGGGCCTACCCAGCGTATACGGTCGAAGTTTTCTGCTGTAGCATCCCCCAGGTAAACAATAACAAAACCCGCAGAAAACAGACCTCCAATATATCCCAGCGCCCATCCAAACCCGGATATCTTTCCAAGATCTTTCGGCGGCCCGAGGCTGGTTAGAAAGGCAGCAATAAAACTTTCGCCCGTTGCATATGCAAAATTTGAAAGCACAATGAGCGTCACCCCAAGGACAATCATCCCCGGTTCAACAAAATAGAGCAGCATGGTTGCAACGATTGTTCCAATGTAGCTGTAGAAGAGGAACCGCTTTTTGAGCGCCGAGTAATCCATGATGGCACCAAAGACCGGCCCGGTAAGAACAACAAGAAAATAGCTGACCCCAAGTGCAACACTCCAAAGCAGATTCCCAAGCCTGTAGTCATCGGCTGAATTGCCTGCTATCACAGTGGTAAAAAGCACAGGAAAAATGACGGTTATGATCAACAATGTATACGCCTGATTGGCGAAATCAAACATTGCCCACCCAAAAATCTCTTTGTTGGATGCGCGCGGAATGTCATCTCTGTGGCGTTTCATTTCAGCAAGGGTTACAGTCTACACTTTTGTTACGCTGGGTATTTACGCATTTTTTTGGTCGTTCTAAAAAAACATATCCAATTTAACTGATTCTTAACAATCTGGCTTTCTGTTCCCTGCACCTGCAGTGGAAAACGTCAAAATTAAAAGCGCTTTTATAGAAAAGATTTAATCATCAGGATGACATTAAGTATCAATTTAAGTATCTATAGTTCATAATTAGCGAAAATTTTATAATACCTGTTTATTTTATGACCTGGAAAGAGACAATTGAACGATTTGCCACCTCATCGGATATTAGCAAACCGCTGACGGAAAAAATGATTGCCCTTACCGGTCTGCTCGAAAACTTCTTAGACCAAAAGGGCGCCCAGCGCCTCAGAGAACTCTCCTCAGAACTCCCCACAATAGCCGCCGAGGCGTTTCGGGAAGACGAAGATGCCAATAACAGGCTGAAGGAGACCATTTCCTCGCTTGAACTGGATGAAATCACCGATCTCCTGAGACTGACAACAATCTTCTTCCATCTTGTCAACTCGCTTGAACAGCATGAAATCATCCGGATAAATCGGGAACGGGCCAAGAATATTGACGTGGAACATCCCCGTCCTGAAAGCATTGCCGAGCTTCTGAGCGGATTTAAGAAAAATGGCTATAGCTATCAACAGTCGGTAGAGCTGTTTAAGAAACTGGATATTCAACCAACGATTACGGCCCATCCCACGGAAGCCAGGCGCCGGAGCATCCTGAATAAACAGGAGAACATCACATCCATGATCGACAGGCTGGATGATGCCCGCCTGACACCAAATGAAAAGGAGGGTATACTCCGTCAGGTGCTCAATGAAATTGCATTGCTGATCTCAACCGATGAAGTACGGTCGGAACGCCTCACCGTTGAGGATGAAGTGGAGAATGGACTCTTTTTCTTTACGAATACCATTTGGAGCACCGTGCCCCGGCTTTATGATGATATCCGGTTTGCATTCAACCGGCAGTATGGTAAAGTCCCGGACTTGCCGATTATATTCAAATACAGGTCCTGGATTGGAAGCGATCGGGACGGAAACCCCAACGTAACACGTGATGTTACCTGGAACACCCTGCTCGAGCATCGCAAAACAACACTGAAGATGTATCTGACGGAGCTGCGCGAAACGCGCCGGTATCTTTCCGTATCGCAAAATCTTGTGGATGTGCCCGACTCATTTTTGACCTCTCTCAAAAAAGATGATAAAGAAGTGCCGTTGAGCCGGCGGTTTAAACGATCATACAAAGATGAGCCCTATCGCAGAAAGCTCACCCATATGATGCACCGGCTTGAGCATCTCCTTGAGCAAATTGGCAATAGTGAACAAGCCATTCAACGCTCTGCTGCTGAATACTCCTCTGATGATTTTATTGAAGACCTGGATCTCATTTATAATTCACTCATTGAAAGCGGCCTTCACGATGTAGCCTCTTTTGGTCAGTTCAACGATCTGCGGATTCGGGCCAAAACATTCGGATTTCACCTGGCTGCTCTCGACATCCGCCAGCATAGTGAAATTCATGAAAAAGCGGTTGAGGACCTTCTCTCCGTGGCACATGTGACGGATGGCTATACCGATATGTCCGAAAAAGAAAAAATGGACCTGCTAACCCGCGAACTCCGGAACCCGCGGCCGCTTAGTCCCGTAGATTATAAGCTCAAACCGGCAACAGAGAAAATTCTCTCGGTCTTTAAGCTCATTCGCACGATGACTGACGTTGACAGCAACGCCTTCGGAAGCTACATCGTTAGTATGACGCACGACGTAAGTGATCTTCTTGAAGTTGCTATACTGGCAAAAGAGGCCGGCCTTTGGCGATGGGATGGCAAAACCGTGCATAGCAGCATCGACATTGTGCCACTGTTCGAGACAATAGATGACCTGGACCGCAGTGCCGCCCTGATGGAGGAAATTTTAACTGATAACATCTACAAACATCAGGTGGAGGCGCGTGACGGATTCCAGGAAATTATGCTTGGATACTCCGACAGCAATAAAGACGGCGGTTACTGGATGGCCAACTGGGCCCTGCAGAAAGCACAGCTGCGGCTCGGCAAGGTATTGAAAAAACACAACATTGATTTTCGTCTTTTCCATGGACGCGGCGGGTCCGTCGGCCGCGGGGGTGGCCGCTCAAACCGGGCTATCCTTGCCCTGCCTTCCATCAGCAACAACGGACGGATTCGTTTTACAGAGCAGGGTGAGATCATCTCATTTCGCTACTCTTTAACGGATATTGCCCGCAGACATCTGGAACAGATTGTAAACGCCGTAGCCAGGGTTACCGCAGGAGAAGGCCAGAAAGCCCTGAAGGAGGGCGACGGTACAGAACAGATCATGGACAGCATTTCCGAAGGGTCGATGAAAACCTATCGCAAGCTGATTGACCATCCCGATTTTTGGAAGTGGTTTAAGAATGTGACGCCCGTGGAACATATTGGCAACCTTCCGATCGCGTCCCGCCCTGTTTCGCGCGGTGGCTCCAATGGGCTGCAATTTGAAAATTTACGAGCCATTCCGTGGGTCTTCGGGTGGACACAAGTTCGGTACAATGTACCCGGTTGGTTTGGCCTTGGAGCGGTTCTTGAGCCGATGCTGAAAGACGATCCCGGCTTGATGGACACCCTTCAAAACTGGTATCGAAACTGGAGCTTTTTCAACACCATTATCGACAACGCACAGCGCGAACTTGCCAGGAACCATCTACTCACCAGCCACATTTACTCTGAGCGAAACTCAGATAAACGGCACCACGAGTTTATTATGAAAGACCTGGAAAAAACCCACGATATTATCCTGCAGATCACACAGCAAGATGCTATTCTCGACACAAGAAAAGTGATCCAAAACTCGATCAAATTCAGAAATGTGTTTACCTACCCGCTGAACGTCGTCCAGGTTGAGCTATTGAACCGGTGGGATAAAGCAGAAAGCGATGAAGAGCTAAGGAAACTTCGTCAAGCCCTCTTCTTAAGCATCAACGGAGTGGCTGCAGCAATGCAGAGCACCGGGTAACCATTTTTAGTTATTTGACCCAAAGCCAGCGGGTTAACGATACCGGCTGGCAGAATGAACTACCTCGGTGCAGAGCCTGCGAGGTATAAATTTAGAACCCATAATTTATTGGTCAAATATTGAGTTTATTCTGGAGTGTCCCCCTTCTCCCGCAAGGGATCCCTCACGGGGAAAGTGGGACTTTTATCTTGTCCGACCCAGAGGGTTGGGGAATTAACCCCACTTATCATTAAGGTGACGGTTTCTGCCCTGAAGATTGTCGTTCTTCTATTTTACCAGCATGAGCTTGCGGGTCTGCACCCTGCCGTCAACGACAATCCGGTAGAGATACATTCCACTTGCCAGCCCGGATGCATTGAAATCCACTGGATAGCGTCCTTCAGTCTGCTGTTCGTCCACAAGTGTTGCCACTCTCTGGCCAATGGTGTTAAACACATCAAGGCGCACATCGAATGTGCCGGTCAGGGCGTACTCTATTTGTGTTGAGGTATTAAAAGGGTTGGGAAAATTTTGATCCAGCGCAAAGGTCCGGTCTTCTTCCAGCGCTTCTCCATTCAATTCTATCCGGAGAGGATTTGGCTGATTAGAGGAGTTATGAAAGATAACAAGTTCCGCATCATGGATATCCGCATTCGTTGGATTATACCGTACAGCCGCCTCAAGTGTGGTCCCGGGATCAATACTGAATGTCTCCTGGCTTTCGGGGATGGTGTAGTTTGGATTTTCCAACACAATTCGTCCCGACAACGGGTCTTCGGCCGACGGTAAGTTTGTAATATCAAACCGTTCGGTTACGATTGAATTTACATTCGACACACCAAAATTTAGTACTGATGAACCAACGGAGATTGCAGACTCCACACCCACCAGCTCAAGGCAGTTCGACCCCAGCGGCCACCCCATATCGCTCAGCATTCCGCAAAACACAGGTCCCGGCGTGTGAGTAGCCGATTGGCGATCGATCTGCGGGCGCATCAATGCATTATCCGTATTCGTAAATTCCTGCTGATCGAGGTGCGAGTAGCTGCTGCCCCCCTGCCATGGAAAAGGTGCAAAAAGCGGAACAGGCAGCCCGCCAAATACCAGGGTGGCTTCTGTTCCTGTAAATACAACACCGTCGTTTTGGCCGGTTATCGCTTCGTATAGATCAGGCGACGGATTTGGATAAATGGATTCATTGAGAAGAGATATGCCCTGTCCATCTTCTGCTGAACGGTCGTAAATTATGGGAAAATTGGTCCCGTCGTTGGATTGAAACCCCCACTCGGCTACCTGTAGCTCAGGGTCACCGTTTATGCTTCCAATAAACCCAATTCCATGCCCAACTTCATGGAGCACAACGGTTACAAAGTCAATTAATCCGGGTGGGGTATTTGCATCCGTTCCGAAATACCAGTCATCAAAATTACAGTTAATATTCATAACAATATCAAAATTGGTATCTGGATTTTGACCCACGATATCCTGGCCTGTCATGGCACTGGCTTGTGCCACGGCGTACCATGTGTTGCTTACACCAACAGGCGACGGAACTTGCGCAATCAGTGTTGGCCCTGCCGAGCCGAGAACATTATCGCCCAATGCCCGCCATGTTGCCTGAATTCTAACAGGCACGCTGGATTGCAGGTGAGTTTCCCAGATAGACATGGCAAAGTTAAATGCCTCAACGGTCTCCTCCGGAAACGTATCGCCTCCGCAATCATTCCTGAACGTAATGTCGAAATCCGATGTCGCCCTTGAACTCGGGCTTTTCCCTGCCACATCGCGGTGCCCGATAAAATGGCGCGTGTTGAGATCCGTTGGCTCAAATGTACAGACCTGGCCAACTTCCGGGGCTGCCATCACCTGAATGTCATCCGCGTTGATATCCTGCCCGTACAACCCGGTTACACTATAAACAAGCGTGAGAAGAAGTAGACTACCAATTTTTTTAAAACTCATGATCAACGTTCTATGATTTGCAAGGGTCAATTTTCGGAATAAAATACAGATTATTTACACAATATCGATCACATTCACCATTTTGAATATGAACCGGGGTATCGTAACGTCTTATCGTCTCCGAATCATATCTTTTAATTGTTTTCTGAACGTTGGTGCACCACCGTTTGCCGGGTGACGGACGGCTGTAAACGTTTTTCCCAACTCCGACAGGCTCGCCTCACACTTCCGGCCAACGGCTACTACCTCTGCATCTTTAAAAAGCCTGATGAACGACTGCAGGTATCCCAATCCTGCATCCATTTCCTGTGAGGTTGGCGTTCGATTACTCAACAGGCCCTTCTCTCTTTTATACGGATGCCATGGTACCGCATTCCAAAGCACAACCTCGTAGGGATCCATTTCGAGATCTGTCAGAGCTCCCCACATTATTGTAGCCGTAGGTTCGGTCATTCCTTTCTCAGAAACCTCTTTGCGGCTTGTACGTCGCGGTGGAACGGATGTAAAGACGTGGCGCGGTTCAATTCCGTATTTGGCTGATTGATGGCCCAGCAAAATCCGTTCAGATGTCATCGCTATTCCCGTAAAATGCCCTCCCTGGTAGCCCAGGGCTTCCGCTATCATAAGATATTTTGCTGAATGCAGCCGCTCGGTCAAATAGTGCTGCAGCTGAGCACGGCGTATGCCGGGAGCATCGGGCAGTTCATCGTGATGCGGATCGCACTCATACCACGGGTTGAAGAGGTCGTCCGCCGGTTTTTTTTCCAGGCTTTTTATAAAAGAGGGTATCGTCAAGGGCTGATTATTTTGCATACAGATGCATACGGGGTGCACATTACACGGGGTATTCCGATATCGTTAGCAGGCAGATTACAGCAGTGCATACGCTCTATTTTTGGCCGTTTTTTGCCAGGTAGTAGAGCTGCATCATCCGGAGTTCGCTGTATCCAACCGACTTTCCGAGTTCTTCATAGACCGGCTTCAAGAGCTCGGGACCCACCTTTTTCATTGCGTCGTTCACTTCATCCACTTTTCGCTGCGATAGACCTGATGCTTGCAATATTCCATCAAGCCGAAGGTCATTGCCCTCCTCAAGGTACGTTTTCAGGTGTTTGAGTATGGTTGGCAACTTAACGCCGTGTTCTTCAGCAAGGTGATCCAGGGACTTCCCGCTGTTATAATCATCCCCAATTAGGGTATGCTTTTTCGAGGATGATTTTTTCTTCTTTTTCTTTTTTATTTCACGTTCTCGTTCTTCAATGCCGTGTTCTTCGCAATACGCTTTGATAA
>JAAAOB010000131.1 GCA_009909035.1 Bacteroidota bacterium | reverse complement strand
GCGCCAAGAGTAATCTGAGTAATAGAGTCCATTAAATTTATGATTTATTTACAAATAGAAGAGAACTGAAATGCACGTAATGCCGTTTAGTTCAACATTGATTTAACTGTGCAAGCCGGTGATTCTACAAATAATCAAAGAGTTCATAGCCATTTTAGAGTTTCAAAAATTAACAAATCACCGTCTCGACGATTAATTATTACATAAAGATACAATGAAAAAATTACTGACTGCCACCACAATTTTTGCTGCAATTTTGTTTACGGGTTGTGGCGACGAGAGCGATTCACAGGAAACGAACCGGGGGGAGTCGATTCCATCCGTTGAAGCTGTGCAGGCACGTTTCGGTGGCCTGCCGCTTGTAGAGAGGGTAAGCGGTGTGGTAAGGGCAGAAAAGCAGGTGGAAATCTACTCACGAATTTCGGCACCCGTTGAGGAGGTATACAGGAAAGATGGAGACGCGGTGTCCGGTGGAGATCCGCTGATCCGCCTGAGAGATCGTGAATTCCGCGAACGGGTCCGGCAGGCGGAGGCCGACCTGCGGATCAACCAGGCGCGCAGAAAACAGGCGGAGGCTCAACTCAAGGAGGCACAATCGCAGCTGAACCGGCAACGGGTGCTGGCTGAACGCAAGCTGAGCAGCGATATTGAAATTGAGCGCCTGGAAGCACAACTACAGTCAGCTGAAGCGAATTACGAACTTGCCTCTGCGCAGGTTGAGCAGGCAGCATCGATCGTGGATGAACAAAAAGAGTTGTTGAAGCAGACAGTTATCCGGTCCCCGATTACGGGAACGGTGGGCCAGCGCAACATAGAAGCTGGTATGCAGATCGATACCGGAACACGCCTGTTTACAGTCGGCAATTTAAATGATGCGATTATTACGGTAAATCTTACAGAGCAAATGCTTGGTTTCATCCGCGAGGGGCAGCGGGTAACGGTCGCATCGGAGAGCCTGGATGACCGCACACTTGAAGCGGAGATTTCAAGAATATCGCCTTTTCTCGAAGCCGGTAATTTCAGTACCGAGGCAGAGATTGATGTAAAGAATACCCGTGATCTGCTTATTCCCGGTATGTTTGTGACGGTGGACGTGATGTATGGTGAAAGTGATCAGGCTACATTAATTCCACTGAGTGCTATTTACAGGCACCCCCGGACGGGTGAGACCGGAGTCTATGTAGCCCCTGATTTTGGCACCGAAACCGAACCTGTGGAGCAAGTTGACAGCTCGAATCCTCCCCCGTTGAGCGAGCCTACGAGCATAGAATTTGTGACCGTTGACGTGATCGCTAAAGGGCGTGAAACTGCCGGTGTTGTTGGCGTACAAAGCGGTGCATGGATCGTGACGGTAGGCCAAAACCTGCTGATAAATAACCGGAGCGAGACGGCTCGGATTCGCGCCACATCCTGGGGAAGAATTATGAGAATGCAGGAGATGAAGCCGGGGGATCTGCTGCGCGAGATTATGAACGAACGGATGGCCGAACGATCCGGATCTCAATCATCCACACAATCCTAAGAGCAGACTCATGGGCATTACAGAAACCTCTATTAAACGTCCCATTGCAACGGCAATGGTTTATCTCATTGTCCTGGTGCTGGGTATTACCGGCTTCAGGTACCTGCCGGTTGATCTGCTGCCACCAATTGAATACCCGAGGCTTTCGGTTTCGGTTGATTACCCCAACGTGGGCCCCGAGGAGATTGAAACGATCATTACTGACCAGCTCGAGAATGCACTGGCGGGGGTCGCCAACCTCGAAGAGATCACGTCGGAATCGGAGGAAGGGCGCGGCCGTGTAAGCCTTAATTTTTCAAGGTCAACAAATCTTGATGAAGCTGCAAATGACGTTCGTGCTGCACTGGACCGCGTCCGTCGCAGCTTGCCCGAAGAGGCTGATCCGCCCAGGGTTCGAAAATTTGACCCGAATGATTCCCCGATTGTTATCATCGGTGCTCAATCAACGCGGCAGCTTGATGAGCTGACACGGATTCTCGAGAACGACATTTCGAAACGGCTGGAGCAGGTTCCGGGCGTTGGCAGTATTGACGTGTGGGGCGGTATTGACAGGGAAATTCGCGTGAACCTGAAGCGGGATCGCCTGATTGCAAGCGGCCTGACCGCCCAGGATGTTCGGAATGCTATTATTGCAGAAAATAGTACGCTCCCGGGGGGCAATGTCCGGGAGGGATTTAGCGAGCTGTATGTTCGCACAATTGGGGAATTTGATGATTTGAGCCAGATCTCCGAAACAATTATTACATCTGTCAATGGCAAGCCGGTAAAGGTAAAAGATGTTGCAACACTCGAAGATGGGTTTGAAGATATTGGCCGCCTGGTCAGTATAAACGACGAGCCGATGATCCGAATGGGAATCCGGAAGCAGTCCGGCGCCAATACCGTGGAGGTCTCGGCCGGGATTCAACGAGAGCTGGATCGTATCAACTCCAGCCGTGAAGATATTCAGTTAATGGTTGTTATTGATCAAAGCAATTTCATTCAGAACTCTATTGACAACGTAAAACAATCGGCCATCTGGGGGGCACTGCTGGCAATTTTTATCCTGTACCTTTTTCTGAGAAACGGGTCAACGACATTTATCATCTCCCTGGCAATCCCGGTCTCGATTGTTGCCACGTTTGGCCTGCTCTATTTCAACGGCCTTACGCTAAATCAGATGAGTTTCGGAGGGCTGGCCCTCGGCGTAGGACTCATTGTTGATAACGCCATCGTGGTTCTTGAAAATATTGTTCGTCTGCGTAACAACGGAAAATCGTTAAAGGAGAGTGCACTGGTAGGCACGGGGGAAGTTTCCGGGGCTATTATCGCATCTACACTTACCACATCGGTCATCTTTTTGCCGGTGGTATTTATGCAGACAATTACCGGCACGCTATTTCAGGAACTGGCACTGGTGGTTGTGTTTGCTCTTGTATGTTCCCTGTTTGTGGCACTTACGCTTGTTCCGATGCTGGCCAGCAGGTTTATGACGATAAAAACCGACGCTGAGATGACGGAAAAGGACAAGGGGCGGTTTCAGCGATATTTTGAGCGGATTGAAAACCGATACAGCTCTCTGCTAAAAACGGCTATACAAAAAAGATACCTGGTCTTCGGGATCACGATTCTTTTGATAGGAGCGGCCATCTATGGAGCCGGTGGCATCTCAACGGAGCTGGCACCGCAGACGGAAGCGGATGAAATTAGCATCGACTTTTACCTGGCCGATGGTATGAACATTGCCGTGGCCAATCAATACCTTGAAGAATTGAAACAGAAAGTGACGGCTATTGCACCGATGGACCAGGTGAAATATATGACAACCGAAGTTCGCAACGGGCGCGCCGAAATTGAGCTAACGATGGTTGATCAAAGCGAACGCTCGGCCAGTACGTATGCAATTGCGGACGAGATGAGCGAAAAGATTGAGGGGACAATCCCCGGCGGATCGTTTCGTGTGCGGGCCCAAACAGGGCTCTGGATTTTACGCAGAATATTTGGATCGGGCGGCGAGGAGGCCGTTGAACTTCAGCTGCGCGGGTATAATTTGGAGCAGTCCGACATCATTGCGGATGAGATTGTCTCCCGTATGGACCAGCTGCCAATGATCCGGGGAGCGCGATCAGGCCGGCAGGAGGGGCGTCCGGAACAGAATATTGTCTTCGACCGGCAGAAAATTGCGGAGCTGGGGCTTACGGGGCGCGATATTGCGGAGGCGATCCAGGCAAATATCGGGGGAACCCGCGCGGGCGTGTTCAGGGAAAATGGCAACGAGTTTGATATCAACGTCAGGCTGAAGGAGAGCGACAGAGAAAGTACGATCGATCTTGAAAACATATCGGTCCGGACCGCCTCGGGCGAGACGGTACCTGTATCCACGGTGATAGACCAGAACGCATCGCGTGGACCGGAGTCAATAAACAGGATCAACGGGCAGCGTGTAACTTATATATCCGCAAACCTGGAACAGGGTGCTACCCTGGGCGAAGCAGTGAATGCCGTGAGAAGTGAACTTTCGACGTTGTCACTCCCGGCAGGGTTTTCTATTGTTTATGGTGGAGAGTACGAGGAGCAGCAGAAAGCACAGAGAGATTACCTGATCTCTATTCTGATGGCATTTATTCTGATTTACATGGTAATGGCGGCGCAGTTTGAGCGGTTTCTTGATCCTTTAATCGTGATGTTTTCTGTGCCTGTGGCTATTATAGGCGTGATTCCCGTCATGCTCATAACAGGAACAACATTCAATATGCAGAGCATTATGGGGGTGATAATGCTTATCGGGATTGTGGTGAACAATGCGATTGTACTGGTAGATTATATCAACCTGATGAGGCGGAATGAAGACCTCAGTGTTTTTGAAGCGGTGGTTCAATCCGGCAGGCTGAGGCTTCGCCCTATTTTAATGACGACTCTGACAACCGTACTGGGGCTTCTGCCACTCTCCTTTGGTTGGGGAGCCGGTGGGGAGATACAGGCATCTCTTGCCCGGGTTGTGATTGGCGGATTGACAGCCTCGACCCTGATTACGCTGGTGTTGATACCCGTGGTTTACGTTACGGCCGACAACATGAAGGTGTTTATTTCAGAGAAAAAAGCTGCTCTGCTGAACACCCCTTCATCAGTAGAGCCTGCTGCACAGTAAACCTGTTTTGTGTTGCGGATCAGGGTGTGGAACTGCAATAACGGCCCGGATTGGATGTTTTAAAAGGGAGGCTGCGGTTCCTTTTTCATCGATGTAACATCCAATGGATGAAAAACCGCAAAAATTTTAAACCAAAACAGGCTGACGGACTGGTCCAAATGAAGCTTCTACTCATCTCAATGTTTGGCATTGCAGCTGCAATTATACAACCGGCCC
>JAAAOB010000166.1 GCA_009909035.1 Bacteroidota bacterium | reverse complement strand
CACAATGGTCGGTTTTACTGTTGAGAAAACGTCAGTGAGTAGATGATAGATACTTCGTCTTCGGCTTTGATTGTTCCAAGCAGAGCCGTGGGTGGTTTGATACCGAAATCTGTCATCAGCAGCTTTTGGTTTCCGGTGAATGTAAGTTTACCGGAATCGGTAACTGTGCCGGTTAAATTGAGGGTAGCGGTATGGTCTTGCCCGGCTGCATTGATCACTCCGCTTGCCGTGATGTTTACACGATCATTCTCTACCGACAGGCTGTCCACATTGTTCAGAGAGAACGTGATGACCGGATGCTCATCTTTTTTTAGATATCCCTGCATGTTTTTTGTGAGGCGTCCGGAATCGGATTCAATATCTTTGACCGGAATGGTAATGTTCAGGAACTTAAAATGATCGGGCGTGAGCGTTGTTAAATCTGAAAGATCGAACTTTTCAATCGTGAATCTTGCATTGATTGTTTTAACATCGGCCTCCCAGTCCCTCACGTTCGAGGTGCCGTCAATTTTCATTTCGTGACCGTCTTCGAGGGCCAGAATCATATTGGAGTTTTGTGCCGTAGCCGGCTGCTGGAAGTAGAGAATCAGTACGAAAATGGTGAGTAGGGGTATAATACGTTTCATAGTGGTATGGTTTGTTTTTAGAGTTGGAATAAGGAGTGTGGACCCCGTTCAAGGACCCACACCTCAGCTATCCTGTTAGTAATGTTAGAAGCTTATGATGGCTTCCAACATCAATCCATCAAATCCGGCGTCCGCAAGATCTCCTGAAAATCCGTCGCGACTTTGATCCACATATTCAAGCTTGGCAAGAACATTGTCGGTCATAAACCAGCCGCCGCCGATGTTTACTCTTGTGATTTCAATCTCGTCGCCGTTTGCCTGGTCACCATCTACGAAGTTGTAGCGCCCGCCGATGTAGAAATCTTCGTTAGAACCAAACCGGTAGAGCAGTTCTGCGCCGTACTGGTTAAAAGTTCTGCTTTCGGTTTCGGTATTTCGCTCGCCTGTGGCGCTCTCAAATTTTCCGAAAAACTCCAGTCCCTGGTACTTAAAGAACGGGTTGATCATGATGGCTGTCATTTCGCCGCCAATGGGTCCGCCGGGTGCAAAGCCGCTTACGGAAAAGTCCGGGCTGAATCTTCCGCTGAAATCTCCACCGGTTTCAACATTGTAGTACCGTCCGCCTGCACGGTCGCCCGCATAGAGGAAAAATCGCTCGGCACCCGTGTTTAGATAGATCGACCCGGTTAACCGAACCCGAAGGTCCTCATTTACCTGGCTGTCATAACCTAATTTTCCAACCCAGGAAGGGTTTGTTCCAATGCCGCTTTTTACGGTAGTTTGGTTCAGTTTACCATTGGTTACACCGATCATGGCGAGGAAGCCATTATCCTGGTAGTAAACTTCACCACCCACCTCTGTTGTAAAAGAGTCCATAATGTAGTTGCCGGCAAATGGATTGTAAATGGCCTGCGCATTGTCTGTTCGCCGAAAGTGGGAGTCACCGTAGTTAATCTCCATGTGGCCGATTTTTACCGTGACTTTATCCATCAGGTTGTCCAGGAACCCTTCTTGAATGAAGTCGAGACGATCAACCTGTAAATAGCCGCCTTTCACCCACTCATCCGCGTGGTGACGTGAGGAGAGGTAGGTTCTGAGGTGCATCCTCAATCCGCGATCGATCTGTACGTCAATATCGAGGTTGGACGTTGCCAGGTTAAAGTTTGGTTCCAGGTCTGGCCCGGCCGCATTGTTTGTCAGGGATTGAAATTGGAGGGTGTTGGAACCTCCAATACGAACTTTAAACCCGTCGAATGTTTGATCGGTTGTTTTGGGAGTTTCGAATACGTTGATTCCGGTTTTGTCGGGAGACCTGTAATATTGAAGATCTCTGTCCTGCGTTGTTTGCTGTGCTAAAGCACCTGAAGCAGTTACCACGAAAGCTAAAACTGTCAGTGCAATCTTGGTTATGTGTGTTTTCATGTCTGTATCTGTTGAGTTAAGAAAAAATCATTGCGTGTTTTTGTTTGTTTAACGCATGATCAAGATCAACAGATAACTGAAAAGATTATGAAAGCTTAAACCTGAGCATGAAGTCAGCCAGGCACTTACGGGGCTGTAGGGTATTGCATTACAAGGGGAAGACATAAGTGGCCCGGAGCAATTCAGAGGAGCGATTATGTAGGTGAAAAAGTGGCCGCATTCAGAGGTCAGAGTTTCCCTCAACCCACTGTACGGCTTTTCTCATGAGTTCATTTCCCGTCGATAAATGCATTTTATCTTTAATCCGGGCACGATAGGTGTCAACTGTTTTTACGGATACGTGCAGCCTCTGGGCAATATCTTTTGTGGCCAATCCATTTCCCGTCAGTTCAAAGACTTCGAGTTCCCGGTCGCTGAGGATTTCGAGCGGATTTGTACTCGTTGATTGCCCGGATGCAATCTTCATGATGAGCTGAGACTCTATTTTGTTGCTCAGATAAATGCCGCCATTTATTATTTGACGTACAGCCGCCACAAGAACATCATCCGCTTCGAGTTTCATCAGGTATCCTTTCGCTCCGGCTTTGATGGCTCGTTCTGCGTAGAGCTCTTCATCGTGTCTCGAAACCATTAATACCTTCAAATCGGGCATTTGCGCCAAAAGGTTTTTTACCAGCTCAATACCATTCATTCCGGGAAGCGAGATATCAATTACGCAGCAATCGGGTTTCTTTTCAAGAATGTCACCGATAGCATCCTCCGCCGATTCGCTCTGACCGCATACGGAAAACTCCACGCTGTCTTCAAGCGTCATAGCCATCCCTTTTCTCATCAACGGGTGGTCGTCAACAATATAAATGTTCTTTTTAGCTGGCATTTGTCGTTATGTTAGGGTTTGTATTGCCGGTGTTTAATGACAGGTATCGTACATGTAATGGTTGCCCCTTTGTCGGGGACATCACTGATTTCAAGATTTCCTCCAATGAGCCGCGCCCGGAAGCGCATGATACGGACCCCGAGTCCTCCATCAGCATCCCAATTTTGAGGAAAACCGGAGCCATTATCAACAATTCGAAGCCTTGTATGGTAGTCAGTCGTAGCAAGATGAATGGTAACTTTATTGGCGTTCCCGTGTTTAACGGCGTTGCTAACTCCTTCCTGTGCGATCCTGTAGAGATGAATGGCCTGGGTCACATCGTCAAAGTCAAGATCCCCGATTACGTGGAGCGAACACTCGATTCCGAAGAGTTTTTCGGCATTGCGTTTCAGCCGTTCCAGGGCGGCTTCGAGCCCTTTTTCATCAAACTCAACGGGCACAAGTCCGCGAGCTAACGAGCGTGCATGCTGGTCGGCCTGTTTTATGAGCGTGCCGATCTCCTGAGCATCTCCGGCGAGCGGATGGTTTTCTGCAGCGAGCTTTTTTGAAAGGTTTTTTGTGATCAACCCAATACCAGTCAACATCTGGCCAAGGCCATCGTGCAAATCCTGGCCAATTCGCTGCCGTTCATGTTCGCTGATGCGCAGCACCTCTTGCTCCAGGCGGCGCTGCTCGGAAATATCACGTACGATGCCGGTAAAGATATGCTGATCGGGCAATTTTACCTCGCTGACGGCCAGGTACATCGGAAAGGTTGATCCATCCTTGCGTTTGCCGGTTACCTCTCGGCCGATCCCGATGATTTTTCGCTTCCCGGTGTCCAGATACTGGTTGATATAATCGTCATGTTCGGATTGATAGGGATCGGGCATCAGGATTTTTACATTTTTCCCAATCACCTCTTTGCTGCCGTAGCCAAATAATTTTTCGGCTGTCTTATTAAACGACCGGATGTTTCCTTTGGTGTTGATGGTAATGATGGCATCAACCGTAGTTTCCAAAATACTGCGTGCTTTGGCTTCGCTTTCCCTGAGCCGCTGCTCCGTAACCACTTGATCTGTTTTTTCCCGCGCCATCTTTTCCGCAAACGCGAGCCGGATGTGGAGTCTCTTATCATCGTAGATGGATTCGATAATACACTGATCCGCCCCGGCTTCAAGAACATCATCCAGCTTCTCAATGTTGTTTTCATTCACCACAGTTACGATGGCCAGGCGTTTTCCGTCCGGATCAAGCCGTATCGTTTTGCAGAGATCAAGGGTGCTCGCGGTTACAGCTGAGAACAGCACGAGTGAATATTCCCCTAAAGAATAAGAATCTGCAGAGGCTGTTTTCGGGTCGGCAACAGTTACCGTATGTTTTCGTTTAACCAAGGTTTCATAAAGCGTTTGCCGCACCTGGTCATCATGTCCAATCAGTAGAGTCTGTATCATCAGCCGGGTTTCTTTTACGTATCGTTGTCGAGGCGTAAAGTATAGAAAAGAATTGTGAAAATAGACTTATTTTCACTGTTTAATTAGCATTGGGTTACACTAACGAATTGATTCTTAAACCCTTACATTGAGGCACGCCTGTTTTCATGAACAATTAAATCTCTGCTCGTGGACAACTATAAGAATATTGAAGAGCTGGAAAAGCGACTGAGTTCACGGTTAATGAACTCCCTGAAAGGTGAAATTGTCGTCATCAAGTATGGCGGCAACGCGATGACTGCGTCAGCTGCCCGTACGCAGGTGATTCGCCAGGTGGCTGCTCTCAAAACATTGGGGATCTACCCTGTTGTGGTGCATGGTGGCGGGCCGTTTATCAAATCCCAATTTGAGTTGTCAGGAATTGAATCGGAGTTTGTGGATGGACATCGAATTACAGAAAGAGACTCCATGGAGATTGTGGAGCAGGCACTGTCCGGACGGGTAAATGGGCTGCTCGTAAACCGTTTCAATCGACTGGGCGCGGGGGCTGTTGGCCTCTCCGGTAAAGACGGGGGCATGGTCACAGCCCAGAAGCGAACGCACACCCGAAAAACAGAAACCGGCAGTGAAAGCATTGATCTCGGGTTTGTCGGCGATGTAAAGTCCGTATCTACCGACCTGCTCACACTGCTCATAAAAAACGGGTATTTGCCGGTCGTATCACCGGTGTCAGCGGGTGAGGATGGCGAAGATTATAACATAAATGCCGATATGTTTGCCGGACATCTGGCCAGGGCACTGAACGCAAAAGCGTTTGTTGCAATTACAAATGTGGATGGGCTGATGGAAAATCCCGGTAAACCTGAAACAAAGATTAATGTCATAACGGCCGGGAATGCACGATCTCTGTTTGGCACGGTGATCCGGGGCGGGATGATTCCTAAAATTGAGGCTTGCCTGATCGCCTTAGAAGGCGGGGCAGATGCCGCTCATATTGTTAACGGGTCAACAAAAAATTCAATTTTACTGCAGTTATTCACAGAAACAAAAGCTGGAACAACCATAAGTTAGTATGACAAAAGGAAGTACAAATAAGAGTGTTGAACGCCGCAAGAAAACGAAGTTTAAAGTTGGCGTTATTGGTGCCACAGGCTACACCGGCGTTGAGCTGTTGCGGCTGCTGATTCTGCACACGGACGTTCACCTTGAGGTGATTACATCAGAATCGAAGGCTGGGAAAAAGATTTCGGAGCTGCACCCCTCGCTCGACGGCATTGCCGATATTGAACTTCAGAAGATGGAAACGATTAAAGATCACGAGCTCGATTTGGTATTCCTGGCGCTGCCGCATCGTGTTTCGATGGATTTTGTGAAAGAGTACGGTCTCGACAGATTCAGAATTGTAGACTTGTCAGGTGATTTCCGTCTGAATTCCGCCTCGCTCTACGAAAAGTGGTATGAAAAAGAGCACGTGTGTCCTCATTATATTGAACAGTCGGTCTACGGGTTGCCGGAACTGAACCGGGATGAGATCCGAAATGCCAATCTCGTGGCCAATCCGGGGTGCTATCCCACATCCACAATTCTTGCGCTGCTTCCGCTGGTGAAGGAGGGACTTGTGGACCCTGAATCGATCATTGTCGATTCAAAATCGGGCGTGACCGGGGCGGGCGCATCGCCCAAAACGTTCACGCACTTCCCCAACCAGTTTGGCAATTTTTTCGCTTACGGTTTAAAGAGTCACCGTCATACCCCGGAGATTGAAACGATTCTTGACACCGTGTCATATGATCAGCTAACGGTACAGTTTACCCCGCATCTGTTGCCGATCGATCGCGGAATTTTAACCACGACCTACTCGACGCCTCGCAAAGCACTCAGCGAGGAGCTTGTCCGGGATGCCTATCTCAATTTTTATGAAAAAGAGCATTTCGTCCGGGTCGTGGATCAGCCGCCAAGCGTGAAAAATGTACGCGGCTCCAATTTTTGTGATCTTTATGCCACCTATGACGAACGAACCGGCCGTGTCATCACCATCTCGGCAATCGATAATTTGGTGAAAGGGGCTGCCGGCCAGGCGATCCAGAACATGAACCTGATGTTTGGCCTGCTGGAAAACACCGGGCTGAAGTACCCGCCGTTGAATCCATAGTGGTTTAACCGCAATAGCTCGCTAAAAACGCAAAGTGTTTATAACCAAAAATGTTAGACCTGAACGACCTGCATTAATTTTGAAAAAGTGACACGAGTCACTGAACATCTTTTTTTACTATAATAATTACTTCATTTTACGAATATGCTTCAAAATCTAACGGATGTACGCGGAATCAAAGCCTGGGGCGCCCATATGGGTATCAAATCAAAGCGGAGAGATCTTGCCCTGATCGTTTCCGAAAAACCTGCCACGGCCGCGGCGGTATTTACGCAAAACCTGGTGTGCGCCGAGCCGATTAAGCTAAGCCGCAAACACATTAAAGACGGCGTGATCCAGGCGATTGTAATCAACTCCGGAAACGCCAACGCCTGTACTGGTAAAAAAGGGTGGGAGGGAGCCGTTGCCATGGCCGAAACCACGGCCAAAGAATTGGGAATTTCGGTTGAACACGTTTTGGTTGCCTCCACTGGCTTGATTGGCGAACCGTTTCCCACCGAAAAAGTACTGAAAGGAATTAAAGAGAGTGCCGCAAAATTGTCCGACCGCCAGGTAGCTGGATCGCTGGCCGCCAACGCTATCCTTACCACCGACACATTTGCCAAAGAAGGGTTTGATTCGTTCGAAATCGACGGCGTGACGATCAATATGGCCGGCATTGCCAAAGGCTCCGGGATGATTCATCCTAATATGGCCACGATGCTTGGGTTTATCGTGTCGGACATTGCCATCAGCCGCGATCTGCTGGATGAGGCGCTGCGGGAAGCGGTGAACAAGACCTTTAATATGATTACGGTAGACGGCGATACCTCCACGAATGATATGGTATCGATCATGTGTAACGGCATGGCGGAGAATGAAGAGATTACCAAGAAAGATGATAACTACCACAAATTCCTGGATCACCTTATAAAGCTCTGCAAGCACCTGGCGATGATGATTGTGTCGGACGGTGAGGGTTCTACTAAACTGGTTGAGTACCGCGTGGAAGGAGCTAAGACCGAAGAGGGTGCACGTCAAATTGTACGAACTATCTCCGATTCCAATCTTGTAAAAACCGCGATTTTCGGCACCGACCCCAACTGGGGGCGTATTTTTGCAGCCGCCGGCCGTGCAGGTGTACCGTTCGATCCCGATAAAGTGGATCTCTATTTTGGATCAGGCCGCGCCGTTCAGATCCTGGACAAAGGCCAGCCTACCGATCACAGCCGCGAAGAGGTTAAAAAAGAGATGAAAACGTCTACCGTCACCGTCACACTGGTGCTGAATGAGGGAGAGGCCGAAGCCGTGGGCTGGGGATCAGATCTGAGTTACGAGTATGTGCGGATCAATGCGGAGTATACGACGTAGACTCACCTTCTACCCAACCCTCCGGCTCTCCTCCCTACCCCGAAAAGCATGGCGCATGGAGGGGAGGGGAAAACCTCTCCATTTGGGAGGAGTCAGAGTACAAAGCGTTCAGGGACTGCTCAGACGTGGGTTTGCAGGGTATCAAAGGGTTTGTATCGACTGGACTTTCCACTGGAACCTCAGTACTTATGTCGATTTAGAAAAGTCGAACACCTGTCCATTCAGCGGGCTTCATAATTGATGAAGGCCTATTTCTAAGGTAACTACCAAAATTCACTTCTCTCCACTTGCCACTTTTGTCTGATTTTACTATTTAAATTGAAAGACAAATCATCAAATCCCTTAATACATTCATCATGGGTAAAAAGAATGATAACCAACCAACCAACCAACCAACTATAAAACCTACATGGAAGCGCTTGAGATACTCACTCCCCGGGAAGTGGAAATTCTGAAGTTGACTGAGAAAGGACTAACTAATCGTAAGATATCAAAGACGCTTCACTTATCTATCAGGACGGTACAGACGCACAGATCGAACATATGTAAAAAATTGGGCCTAAAAGGGCGATCTGCATTGATAAGGTGGCTTTTGAAGCAAAGGAACGGGAAGAATGAAAATTTTAATTGAATATATCTACGCACATGTACTTAAAATAATACGTACATGTGCGTATTGATTTATTTTAGATAGAATTCAATATTATAAATAATTAATTCATACAATATGATTAATATTTATAAAAAAAATATAACAACGTTTGGATTAATATTACTTAACGTTAAAATTTAATAAAAGATAAAGTTATGGATAAAAACCTAAATATATCTTCACAATATTTTTAATGATATTCTTTTTATTTGTTGGTTTGGAAATAGGTAAAAATGTTGCTTTTGCAATTAATGATCCGGATCCTGATGATCCTAATGGTTGGGTATGTGGTGCTGAAGAAGGACAGTGTGATCCAAATCAAAATGTTACCGAATGCACTTGGGGGCCTGGAGGATGTGATGATGGACCAGCAATACCAAAAGAAGATCTGTGAATAAACATTTACTTCTAAATTGGCATAATAATGAGAGGTAAATTATATTCTTTTACCTCTCTCTTTTTATTTAACTAAGTAGATAAAAACCTTAATATAAGTGAAAGATAAAAAAGATATATATTTATTGGGGGCATTTGTTGTATTACTATTTACTTCATTCTCATGTAGCAAAGAATCAAATAAACAAGGAATAATCATCCACCCTATCGATGATAAAATACCACATTCTAATGTGCCAGTAGAAATGTTGGAGGTACTGAATGCAGGCAATTACCTTGATGAAATTCCGGAAAATGCACGACTGCTTTATCAAATATTGAGTGATGACTCGAATGAAAAAAAGTTAGAAGAATTGGACGTCATGGTTACTGACAAGTTGGATATACAATACTTAAACGATTCAACATTACTGATTCTTGATAAAGAACAGAACCAATTGATATTATATGACTTGAACGATCATGAGACAGATGTTATTGCTGAACAGGGCAGAGGACCCGGCGACCTTTTTTTTTCAAAAGAGCTATCTGTCCATAACAGTAAAGCGTATGTAGGGATGCAGGGATTTCAAATAGCAGTTTTTAACTGCCAAAGTGGTAATTGTGAACACGAAAAAGTCATTCAAACTGACTATAATAATTACTCATTGGCTCCTACCAAAGATAGCATCTACTTTTTGGGAATAGCCCCATTTGGTCGTGCGCAAGATCCAGACCCGGGCAACACCGATCAGTTTGTAATACACAGATCAAATTATGAAGGGGATATCGATGTATCGTTTTTACAAATTTATGATGACAAGTCGCCCATTGTTAGAGACAGAATGATGTCAAGTGGAGAAGTAAGGGTATTCACCGAATTAAACAGAGCAATTATCACATTCCATTATTTTCCATATTTATTTACATACAATAGTGATGGAGAGTTAATTGCCAAATACGAAATCCCAAACTTTATTCAAGCAAAAAATCTTGAAACTGAAGGTGATGGTATTGGTACAACTTTGACATTTGACGGTGATTATACTTATCTCTCAAATACCTCTAAATTGAGTAAGAGGTGGCTTTTGTTGAAAATGAGACAGTATAGAAATGTAGAATATAAATTTTCAGAAAAGAGCATCACTGGTGAAACGTGGTATACGTATTTTGTATTCGACGTGAAAAATAAAAAAATATACAAAATCGGGGATGACAGTATCAAACCCTACGGCCAGTCTAATCTATTTTATCTTGTCAAATCCGGTGTGATTATGAACAATAACGGAAAACTTTATTGGACGAGTATCTGATATAATAAATTTACTTCTATTCCATGTATGAAAATATTTTTAGGTACTGTATAATTGGGTCATCTTTGATTTTTTTATTTTTCGGAATACTCATTGGAATTTTTACTTTCAATGAAATTGACTCTCAAAAGAGGGAGACCATTAATCTTTCTGGTGGTAAATATGTTAGGTTAGTGTTTATAGGATCTTCAAAATGTTATTTTTCCAATACAAGAAAAACCATTAGAACAATCAAGAACATAAAACTTTTTTTAAAAAAGTTTTTAGATGATAAAAATGTTGAGTTTATAACAACTGGAACGTCTTTTGATTATTCAAGTTCTGATGCTATAACACACTTAGATAAAACTGGACCTTATGATGAAGTTTTAGTTGGAAACGGGCCATTTAATTTAGGCATTATGCAGTATGTTTCTGGAAAATCCCCAACCCCCAAAATTATCTTATTACTTGAAGAATATGAATCTGAGTTGGTGGGCTTAAATATGAAAAACTTCATCGATTCACAAAGTTCAATTAAAACTTATACGGGACAATTTGAAATACAAAATCTGTATGAGTATTTGATCAGTAATAATGAAGACGAAATATTAGAATATTTAAACATTAAATTGTAGAGCGTTACAATTTTTTTCTAAAAGAATATTTGATTTCGACACAACTCAAATTAAAGTTTATGATCAAAATTTATTTTTTAAATTGTATTTATTTGATACATGTTATATTACTGATACTCCTAATTCCATTTGAGTCTAAAAGCTAAACCATTCAGGATCTGTGGCCGGATGCAGTACCAAAGGCAGAAACTGCTGAGCTTACTATTGCAGATACATTAAGCAATTCTGATGAGATTTATTTTTCGGGGATAGATTTTTTGGATCCGGGAATAATCAGTTATAAAGCGTTTTCAGAAACAGTATTCATTGGAAAACATTAAATCACCGCTGTTTTATGATGGCCGTTACGCATCAAACAATGAAATGGTTCTATATGGGGGTATCAATTACGGGGGTGTTGTTGCTCTACAACAAAAATGGTGAGGCAATTCATAAACGACACATGATAAATCCCATAAACGGACTACAACTGTAGGTTCAGTGATCAGGAAACATGACAAGTACGACCTATGGAAGTGAATCAAAAATCGCTGCTGCTTCTACGGATCTGACATAAGAGAATATATGTACTCTATTCCGGCACAGGCAGCATACGGTCCAACAGGCTTGATGTGTATGATGCGACTACCGGTAACTATATAAACACGTATATACTTGACGAAGTTGTAAACCGCATATCAATTGATCAGGGATATCCGTATACAAGTGCTCACGAAACGGAAACCCGTCACCGCTTCAAGACGAATCATAAACGTTAGGTTCTCGTGCTGTTCCAGAGACCCATCTCATTGCAGGTCAATTGCCTGTATCAATATAATCGAAGCAGTTCCGAAGGCTTTCGGAAGATTTACATATCTATGTTGTTGGTATGAAATCATAGGTCGGAATCAAATTAATGTAAATCAGGAAATATCTGTACCCGGTGATCCTTTTCACCGGGTTTTAGTGCATGTAAAGTCAGGAGGTAAAAAATCGCACTCAAACATCTAAAACCTGATTATATGAAGACCTTAGTTGATACAAACCATCGCAATTCATTTAAAATTTTTACACGAAGTACTGTTACTACAGTATTGTTTCTTGTGGCATTCACGGTAAACACATACGGGCAGGCGCCGGAAGGCAGCGGGGTGGTAGTCCCGCCGTCCACTGAAAATCACCACTTTGACTGGACGACAGAATCTGATATTGAAACGCTGCTATCCCTACAGCGGAATCTCTCCTTTGCAAAACGCGTGGATCAGCAGCCCGTGCTTTTTTCATGGCCAATGGACGGCCTGCCGCAAAGCGAACACGTGATGCACAATTACGTTGATCTTTCAGGCGAGGGCGCTATCCTGGATTATTCCGGGGGAACGCACACGTACGACGGACATTCGGGTACGGATCTTTCCATCCGGAATTTCAGGGAGATGGACCAGGGAGTACCGGTATATGCGGCGGCTGACGGGGTCGTATCGCTTTCCCGATCGGAATTTAATGACCGAAATACAGAGTGGGCACCGGATCTTGGGCCTCAATGGAACGGCGTTGCCATATTTCATAACGACAGCACCGTTTCGAGATATCTTCATTTCAGGAAACATTCCACGGTGGTTGAAACCGATGAATTTGTTGAGGCCGGTGATCTGCTTGGATACGTGGGCAGCTCCGGTTTTTCTACAAATCCGCATCTGCATATGGATGTGATTATGATTGATGAACAGGAAAATCTCCGTTTTCGTGATCCCTGGGAAGGGCCGGAAAACAGCGAACCCGGGATGTGGCAAAGTCAGCTTTCCTATCTCGGAAATGAACATTTAACGGTGTATGATACCGGGATAGCCACCCGCGCCTCGATGGGAGGGGAGATTCAATTCATTTGGGCCGATTTTTTAGAGCGTCTTCCGGAACCTGAAACAATGGGTATGAATGAGCCGGAACTCGTGTTCTGGATCAATGCGCAGGTGATCCCGGGAGATCCATACCGCGTTCAGATTTTAAAGCCCGATGGTACCGTGTACGGTCAGGGATCAGGTTCGTTTTCCTCAAAAACAAGATTTGGCTATTGGTATTTTTTGTGGAATTTTGATGGATTTGTTTCTGAAAACGACCATGGAGAATGGAGGGCCAGAATTTTTGGAGCTGATTCTGAAGGGGATCTGAACGTTGTTCTTGCCGAAAAAACGTTCACTGTAGGAGCGGAGACGAGTTGGGCCCCAAGGTTTCAGCCTGCCGGTAAATCAATCCGCATAAATGGCAACGTGCAGCAGGATGAGCTGGTTATGAATGAGTTTACCGGCGACGTGACATTTCAGCTTGTAAATGCTCCGGATTTCGTGTCTCTGGATGGAAATGTTGTGGAGTTCCAGGGAGAATCCACACAGCCGCTGCGATCCTCCTATTTCGAGGTTGTGGCTACAGATGAAAACGGGCTCACGGATACCTTTTACTACCACGTGGTTGATCCGTCAAAACCAAGGAGTGCTACATCTGTTCAATTCACCGAGGAAATCGGGAATACAGGAGGGGAGATCTCGGATGAAGAGAGCGGACTTACAGTTGTGATACCGGATGGGGCGCTGGTTGAAGAGACCGAAATTGAGGTCGGCCGCTTCAACGTCATTCCCGACGGAGCGAATACGTTTGGTGAGATGGTGTTTCTTGGCCCTTCCGGGTTAACATTCAACCAACCGGTATCCATTACTCTGCCGTACGACCCTGCCCGACTGCCTGCCGGTTCTGATGCAGACGAGCTGCTGCTGCTTCGGTACGACCTGGCCGCTGAAGAGTGGTTTGCCCTTGAAAGCAACGTCAATACGTCAAATCAAACGGTAACCGCAACAACCACAGCTTTCTCAGGCTTTGTGGCGGGCCAGATGTTGGGAGTGTCTACGGAGCCTGTAGAGTCTGACCGGCCGGAATCTGTCAGCCTTGACCAGAACTATCCCAATCCGTTTAATCCATCAACTGCAATCAGCTATACGCTCCCGCAAGCGTCGGAAGTGCGACTTGAAGTCTTCAACTTGCTGGGGCAACGGGTGGCGTTGCTGGTAAATGAGACTCGGCAATCAGGCCAGCACACCGTAAATTTCGATGCCGGAAATCTATCAAGCGGCATTTACATATACAGGCTCCAGGCCGATGGGTTTACTCAAACACGGAAGATGTTGTTGGTGAAGTAGGTCGAAGCTCCCGCTCCAACAGGCATGGTAGCTGATTGGAGCCGGAAAAAGACACGGTATTTCCGGGATTTCAAAGCTATGCAAGGAATTATGTCCGTCTACACCACATTGACGATTTTGACAGATATTGCTCTGAAAAATACCATGTATTGCCCAAACCAAGTGGCGATAGCCACGCAGTAAATCGTAGCCCCACAATTCATTGTGGGGTTACATAGAGGCATCCCACACGACAAGTGCCGGTGGCAGGATCCAAATTCGAACCGGAATAGTGATTAATGAATTTTCCCGGAGTTAGTTTTTTGAACCATGCCTACGGCATTTCTTTTTTTAAATCACGGCTGTTGACCCAACGTTGAAACGTTGGGCTACGATGTGTTCCATGCCTGACGGCATGCGGTATGTGGGCTTGAAATTGAATGAATGGCTTAATCCAAAGTTAAGCTATTGACAACTTGCTTAGTCAGCGATAAAATGTCGGGTAAAACCTATCAGGTATTTTTAAATTTTGAATCCATAACAAGTTTTTCATGCATCAAACCTGACAGGTCTATGCTTGACACGAAACTACGACACGAAGTAATTGTCTTATCAATAGCATAAGTCAATCACTTTAATTTTTGCGGGGCGTGAACACCGCGCGGCATCCGTTGTTCAGAAATGCCATATCCGGATCGACACGGAAATACGTCCGGATAAAACACGCTCATTCACCATTCCAAGAGATCAATTCCTCGGTTCGTCTGTTTCTCGTTTCACCGATTCGTTAGTTTCTACGGCCACAAATGCAATCTCTAAAACGCACCAGAAAAAATTGCACGGTTCCTATTTATTATTTATTTAGTACGTAGCGTTCGTAGCTTGCTATAAGCTGCTGCAATACTCCATAAAGAAAGACATGAAAGAGCATATATTCATATTGATGCTTGTTTTGGCGGCGGGCTGTACGGGCCCGGATGCGTTTGATGGGCTGCCCAAACATCTTCAGGAATTGGAGAACCTGAACGTACTTGCTGATGTAGCGCCAACGGGAAACGTCACGTTCACAAAAGCCCAAACGTTTGGCGAAATATATTTGGGACTATTACCTCCGCAACGTGGATATGGTCCGGATGTGGCCGTTGATGAAAGGGGATATGTGTATCGTGCAGATAAGGGCGGGCGAATGGTTCTTGTTTTCAATGATGGGGGAGAGTTGGTACAAAAAGTGGGTAGAGAGGGCCGGGGACCCGGGGAATTTCAATCAATCGCAGTGATTGATCTTTCAGAGGGCCGGTTGGTTGTTTATGATTCAATATTATCCCGCCTCAGTATCTTCAGCACAGATAATTTTGAGCTGTTGCAATTCCTGTCTATCGATGCAGCGTCATGGAGAGATCAGGTGGAGGCCGGGAATCTGTACCCTCAAACGATCGTGGCCCTGGAAGCCGACCTGTATTTGACATCGGTCATTGAAGAAAAAAAAGGACGGTTCTGTTTACCATGCATATTACAAGATGAACGGCAAGGGGCAACTTATTTCCGGAAAGATTATTGAGACAAAACATTCAGAAAGTCATACGGGCACCACCAAACAGGGCCACAGTGCCGGAATAAACCTTCCCTATTCAACAAAGGGGATGATCAGCGTACCAAAGGATGGGCAACTATATCACATTAACACGGAGGAATTCCTGATCCGAAAATATGATAAGGATGGAAACGATGTCCGTTCGTTGTATTACCCGTTTGAGAAAAATATTCTTGAGAAAAAAGACGTGCTGGATGAATATCATCCCAACATGCACCTGGTTTTTGACAATGCAGAATTTCCGGACAGATGGCCGGCTCTGGAGTCGCTCATTATTGACGATGAACATAAGATTTGGATCTCTACCATAGTTGAGGATAAAGAAATCCGCCAATGGTATCTGCTTGAAAATTCCGGAGAGGTGCTGGCTTCTTTTTCCTGGCCAAGGGACAGTGAGATAAAGATAATTCGCAATAGTACAATGTATGACGAAGAAACGGATCCTGAAACCGGGTCTAAAGTGATCGTGGGCTATGATATAGATTATACAGAGTAGCTACAGTTCTGGTTCCGTCTGCTCTGCAGCGGAACGACTGATGGAAGTACTGTTTCGTTGATTTCACATATAACCTTTGCACAAATGCATACAATGATTGTATGTCTGATCTTCTGGAGGCATAATTAAATCACAACATTACAGCCATCAAATGGTCGTTTTTGGTGGCTGCTTTAATTTATTGAAAAGGGCACTATGATCTATCTACTGATCGCACTAACGATATGTTGTTTAGAAAACTATAGATTTGGGGATCAAGTTGAAATCTCACAGCTTGGAGAGACTGAGTTTTATGAGATAACAGATTTTAAAGTTTTCAATAATCACATATATATAGCGGATAAATCACTATATAAGCTTTATAAATTTGATGAGGATGGTAAACGTATAGCATCGACTGGTAACGAAGGGAGGGGTCCGGGAGAATTTATGAGAGGGCCAAAACAAATTATTCCTACCGAAAACCTGATATATGTTACGGGTGTAGCTGAACCATTCTATTATTTATATGACAGCGACTTGAATTTTATAGAAAATAATGATGAAATACCGGAATTGGTAAATGTTGACTTCATGGATTACAGAAATGGTTCCTTTTATGGAGCTGCATATCCTGGGTTAAATTATCATATCATCATCTATAATCTCGAAAACGATGAGGTGAAAAAAATTGATTTAGAATTTGAAATTGACGCAGGATTACTGAACCGGTTTAGGGTACTTGATTTTGATAATATGTGGGTTATTGGCTGGTACTATAAGAATAAATTTATACAGTATGACCGGGAGTTCACTAAGATCGGTCATTTCCAACTACCGGATATCAAAGGTAAAGCAGATGGAGTGTACGCCGGGAGAGGATTATCATCTGCCAATGCATCTGGAGGTTCCAGAAGAGCTGAACTTGTAAATGCAGGTGCCTTCGCGCCTGAAGGGAGTTTTTTTGAGGAATTTGTGGTTCTTGATAGTGAACATTTTATGATTCAAACTGGTAAGCAAACCGGCGGTTCTGATAATGTGTTAGTCGTGAACAAGCATGGAGAGATAAAACAAAAGCTTCGCTTGCCGGAAGAGGGTGAAATTTTAAACTATTCTAATGGTGTTCTTTATCTTCTCAAATCAAATCAGATGCAGATCGTTGCATATGAATTTTTTAAGTAAACAGACGTGCGTGAATTAGGCATCGTTTAAACATCTCTATTTTTTTCAACCAATCGGGGTGGATAAAAAATCCCACTTGCAGATGCCGAAAACTTAAACTATCATAATCGTGGGAGATACATAAAACTATCATTCAATGTCCCGCGTGATTTTACTGATTCAACCCTTTAATACGATTCATCAATGCTGCTGAACCGCCCCATTACAGCTATCATTCTGATTTTGGCGGCGTTTATTTTCGGGGGGCTTGCCCTGAACGAGCTCTCTGTGGATCTTCTGCCCGATGTGGACTCGCCCAACCTTGTGGTGCGAACCGACTGGCAGGGTGCCTCGCCGCGTGAAGTGGAAACAAGACTGAACGAGCGCCTTGAAGCGGTTCTGAGCACCATTCCCGGCATCGCGCAGGTGCATGGATTTGCCCGGCAGGGGCAGAGCGTGATCTACCTGAACTTCCGCTGGGGCCATAATATGGACCTGGCATTCCTGAATGTGCGCGAAAAGCTGGACCAGGCCCAGTACGCCATGCCGGAGCAAGCCTCCCGCCCGCAGCTCATCTTCAACACCACCGCTGATGAACCCATAGCCGTGCTGGCCATCACCTCTAAAGACCGGCCCAACGATGAGTTTGATACCCGCCTGTCACTGAAGCGATGGGCCGAACAGGTGCTCTCGCGCAGGCTGGAGCAGGCGGAGGGGATTGCGCAGGTGGTGCCGGTGGGAGCGGTGGAGCCGGAAGTTCAGATCCGCTATCTGCCAAAAGAGATCGACCGGTTTGATCTGACGCTTAGCGAGGTGCAGTCGCTCGTGCAGCAGGCCAACCTGTTTGCCACCAGCGGCGAACTGCGGGACGGCTGGTACCGGTATTCCATGAAAATCCAGAGCCGAATCAACGAACTGGAGGACCTGGATACGGTTCCCCTGAAACGGCTGGGCGACGGAAAAGTTCTGCTGCTGAGCGATGTGGCGGAGGTCCGCCTGGATGAATCCGATCCCACATCATTTGCGCTTCTGCAGGGGGAGCGTGTGCTGAACCTGCTCGTCAAAAAGGAGTTTGGCAGTAACACCGTAGAGGTGTTTGATACGCTTGTGCCGCTGCTTGATCAGATGCGGGAGCTGCACCCTGATATCAGTATCGAGATTCTTCGGGAGGACGCCACATTCATCCGCAAGGCGATCTCCAACCTGCTGCAAACCCTGCTGATCGGCGGTGTGCTGGCCTTTTTTGTGCTGTTCCTTTTCCTGAACGATATCCGCACGCCCTTCACAATCGGTGTGGCGATCCCGGTCTCGATCTTTCTCACCTTTTTTGCGATGTACGGGTCGGGCATTCAGCTCAACATTGTATCTCTCAGCGGGCTTACGCTGGGCATCGGGCTACTTTTAGATAACGCCATCGTGGTGCTGGAAAACATCAATCGCCACATGCCGGCCGCTCCTTCAGTAAAGCGGGCCGCCGCGGTAGGTACAAAAGAGATCGCCCTGGCGGTCACCGCCTCCACGTTTACCACCATATCCGTATTTCTGCCCCTCATCTTCCTGGGTGGATTTGAAGGGGCCTTTTTCCAGGACCAGGCCTACACGCTCTCCATCAGCCTCCTCGCCTCGCTGCTGGTGGCGCTGATTATCCTGCCGGTGCTGGTGGTCCAGATCCTGGAGCGGCGAAAAAAGAAGGCGGAGGAGGGAGAATCGGGTCAGCTCAACACGCGGAAGTTTTTTGACAACCTCCTGGACCGGTATGAGGCGAGCCTGCAATCGGTGTTGCGTCAGCCGGTCTGGATGCTGACGTTTGCGACGTTCCTGCTGGCGGCCGCCGGCTATGCTCTCCTGATGGTGCCCAAAACGATGCTGCCGGAGGATGAACCTTCGGTGGTGAGCTACCGCGTACAGCTTCCGGGAAATACTTCGCTGAACTCGACGGTACTGGCGGCTGATGAGCTGAAAATGCGGATTGAATCGGCCGGATTGGGCCATGGTAAAATTCAGGCGGAGGGAGGGTTTACCGATCAAACCAACCTGGCCAATTTAGCACGAGAGGGCCTGAATAAATTTTCAATAACGGTTCCTGTCAGCGGTTCGGGCGAGGCACAGGAAGCCAGGAAGATCATCCAGCGGTTTGATAAGGATTTTGAGGGGTGGAGTACGGAGCCGGTCTCCGAAACGCAGAGCTGGAGCGCTTTAATCGGCGCAGACCAGCCGCCGGTAATGTTCCGCATGGTGGGGATGGACCGCGCGCTGAGCGAACGAAAGTCGGCCGAACTGGAAGAGGCCCTGGCAGATGCCGGGTTGCCGGTTACATTAACCAAACAGTACGAGCAGGAGGTAGATACATGGAATCTGCGGTTTCGGTCAGAGCGGCTGCTGCAGCTTGGCATCAGCGAGCAGGAGGTGATCCGCTACTTGGAATCCGTGACCCGGGGAAGTTTCGTAACCGACTGGAACCGTCAGGATGAGCGGATCGGCATCCGGCTGTTGGGGGAGCAGCAGAGAATTTATAATCCGGAGGAGATCAGTCTGCGCCTGTCAAATCGCGAGGTGCCGCTCCGGTATATTGCCGATATTCAACGGGCGAAAGAGCCGGAGCAACTCGAGCGGGTTGACCAGACGCCGGTGCTCAGCTATGTTGCCGATTGGGAGCTGTCCGACTGGTGGTGGAACCGATCGTCGACCCTTGAAACAGTGAATGAATTTATGAGAACTACCGGCACTGAAGTTCAGGTTGCCGGGAATGCGCTGATGGTACAAGGGCTGATGACCGATATGGGGCTGCTGCTGGCGCTTAGCATCCTGTTGATCTATATTATTCTGGCTATCCAGTTTGAAAACCTGAAATATCCACTGATTATTATTGCGGCCGTCCCCTTTGCGTGGGTAGGTTCGTTGCTGGCAATGTACCTGACCGGCACCGGCCTGAACGCCATGTCGTTTATGGGCGTGCTGATTCTGACCGGGATTGCGGTGAACGACTCCATCCTGAAGGTGGACTTCATGCGCCGCTACCTGGCCGATACCGGCAACTTGCAGAAAGCGATTGAACTGGCCGGTAAGCATCGCTTCCGTCCCGTTGTTATGACCAGTGTGACCACCATCCTGGGCCTTGTTCCAATGTTAATACCATTTGGTGAAGGGTATGCATTTCGCCAGTCATTAGCGTTAGCATTGATGGGCGGAATGATCACCAGCACGATTTTGACGCTGTATATCATTCCGGTGATTTTTGGGAAAGTAGAGCGGGTGAAAGCTGAAAAGTGAAAAGGCAAAAGTGAAAGGTGAAACTCTCTCCGCCGGCTGGCGGAGAGATACAGAGGGGTGTTCACCCAGTCTTAAATAATTGAACTGAAGCGTGTGTGGGCATGAAAACATTGATAAACAGGAATTGAAATTATGAGATTGAAAAAGGGTCCGGTTGAACATCCCCCTCAGTCCCCCTTTTTTAAGGGGGAGTTAAAGTTCACGTTTTTAATTAAATTTTTAGTAAGCAACAGATGAAAAAAGCACAGATACAATCGTTAATTTTGCTACTTACATCACTTTTGGTACTTGTGGGTTGTGGCAGTTCGAAGGAGTTCAACACGGAAGATGGATTCAAGCCTGAGGCGGATCTTTCATCTGCTGAACTTGAGCAATTGCGATCCCAGGTGCTGGACAGCAGTGAACTGGATGTTGCCCCAAAGGTAAAAAATGGAATGAGAAGCTTGTTTTATGGATTGCAGTACCCCGAGGAAGCGAGAAAAGCCGGTGCCGGAGGCAGAGTAATTATTGACTTTATTGTGGATCTTGACGGCAACCCACGGGACCTGGTCGTTGCAAAAAGTGCCGGATACGGCTTGGATGAAGAAGCAATCCGACTGGTGAAATCCGGTACATTTATCCCTGCGCAAAAAGATGGTGAAGCCGTGGTTGCCCGGCAGACACTCCCGATACTGTTCAGTATGCCGTGATTTAGAGGGGGGCTTCCGGAATTTAGAAATTTAATCGAAATAATGATTAAGACTGGATAACTGGTACAGCAGATTATGAAAATGAGATTTGGACCTGAAATAGGGTATGGATCAACATCACCCTAAGTCCCCCTTTGAGAAGAGGGAGTCTTCGATGTATTTGAAAAGATTTTTCAACCCAACAAAACGTAACATGAAACATAGTGAAAGAACAATTGTGAAACGACATGGTAGTGTGGGCATCCTGTCTATTCTCTTAATCGTCTTAACTGCCGGGATACATACCGCCTGCTCGCCGGAAGACGAACCGGAAACACCTGAGGTGGAAGAGGATGTGGAAATCATGCCGGATGTGATATTTGCTGTGGCGGATGACCGGGACCTGAATGTCTACATCGAAAGCCAGGGCGTGGTGGAGGCGAGCCGGGAGATTGTGATTCGCCCGCGAATCAGCGGATTTGTGGAGGAGACGGTGCTCGAAGATGGCGCCCGTGTGCAGCAGGGACGTACGATTTTGCAGTTTGATGACCAGGAGTGGCAGTACCAGCTCGAGCAGGCCCAGAATGAATATGAATCGGCTTATGCCGACTATAAAATTGAAAAGCAGCAGCGGGATAACAGAACGAACGGCAGCCAAGAGTCTTCGGACTCGGACGACCAGATGGTGCGGATCAGTACCGGGCTGGCGGATGCCGAAACGGCCCTGAATCGCGCAAAACTGGATCTGTCGTACACCACAATCTCAGCACCGTTTTCGGGACACCTCTCGGTGCCGGAACGCATTACGCAGGGCGCCTACCTGCAGGCGGGGTCTGAGCTGGGACGGTTAATTAATGACTCTACGGTGCGGGTCCGCCTTGATGTGCTCGAATCGGAGCTCACCCGGCTGAATGAGGGAATGACGGTGGAGCTGTTTTCGCCATCGGGTATCCGGAAAGAGGGCGTAGTGAGGGCACTTTCGCCGGTTGTGGACGCCGAGAGTAAAACAGGAAAGGTCGTGGTGGAAGTGGATAACAGCGATCGGATGCTGCGCCCGGGCATGACCGTGGAGGGGCGGATCGAAGTTGAATCCCACTCCGGTATGGCACGCGTGCCCCGCTCGGCCATCCTGGAACGTGACGGTGGGCGTACCCTTGTCTTTAAGCTAAATGGTGAAATTGTGGAGTGGGTCTATGTGGAGCCGGAAATCTCCACCTCCGACTGGGCCATTGTCAATCACGAAGATATCAGCCCCGGCGACACCCTGGCCGTGGACCGCCACTTTGCGCTGAGTCACCTCCAAAAAGTAAGGCCGCGAATGGCGGGCGAGATCGTGCGGGAGGAGGACGTTGATTGACGGAAAAGTGAGAAGTGAAATGTGAAAAGTTCTTTAAAAAGTGTAAGGGTTTGGTTTAAATGGCATCATATAGATAGAGTTAAATACAAATCAAACCCAGCTATTATGTTAGATCTTAATCATAAAAAATTAACTGTATGGAAGAAAAGTAAAGAGCTTGTAAAGCAAATATATGTTCTGACCGGAAACTTTCCTTCTGAAGAAAAATTCGGTATGGGTAGCCAGCTTCGAATGGCCGCTTTATCTGTACCATCAAATATTTCTGAAGGTGCCTCAAGAAGATCAAAGACTGAACGCGAACGTTTTTACGAGATTGCAAGATCATCACTTGTAGAAATTGATACCCAAATTGAGATAAGTCTTGACCTTGAGTATCTGGATACTGAAGATATTGATGAATTGATCCGGCTGGCCAATAAGGTATTCGCTATGCTATCAGTTATGATAAAAACTAAGTAGGAAATAACCATAAATACTGCTTTTCCCTATGAATACGTAGAGTAAAGATACCAAATTTGTAGGTGCCTAAAATAGGTTGACATAAATTTTCACAAATAACTCGATTATTTATGTCTAAAAAATATCTTCGGCAACGCCGAACATTTTCACCTAC
>JAAAOB010000026.1 GCA_009909035.1 Bacteroidota bacterium | reverse complement strand
GTCCTTTGGAGTCGCAGTAGCCAAATGACCCGTTATTTTGTACTTCCCGGGCTATGATATCTTTTATCCACTCCGGCAGCATCATCCCTTTCTGAACCGGGTCGCCAATATTTTCCCAAATTACCGGATATCCAAGGGTTTCTCTTTCTCGTCCTTTCTCAACTATTTGACGAATACCATAGGTGATCTGCGGAAGATCTTGTGGTAGCAGTGAATTTCTCATGACAATAGATTTGTAATAAACAGCGGTTCAGCACAACAGAGGGTATGAATCAAAGCGGTAAAAAACATCTATGTTATTTGTTATAAGCTCTGCTTTCTGCCTCAATTACTGCTGAATGACAGACTTTGTTCCATCAGCTTTGAACATCCCTACACTTAACTATCGGCAGATGTTCCTTTATTCATAACCAATGATTTATAAAAAAGCCCGCTGAGTGGCGGGCTTAAACCAACCACCTGCCGGTGAATTCCTCCTTCGTGAACACCCATCTACTCACGCCCGTGAACAATCACGGTTCCCTCGTAGTCATCTTCAAGACTCACCGGGCGGGGGAATGTTATGATAAAGGCATCCGGCATGAGCGAGACAGCATCCGGCAGCAAATTTTGTGCTCTGGAAAACTCCTGAAAACCTCCAATCAACACTTCATAAAACTGTTTTCGCTTGATAATGATCACCTCTTCTTCAGGATTATCAAGGTCATCTCTAAACAGCTCAATAAAATCTTCTTTCACCTCCACAGCAATATCGTAATCAAGGCTTGCAAACACCTGCAGGTAATGGCCGGCGGCTACCGTTTCGGCAAGTTCCTGTTCCTCAACGTTGTTTTCAGTACAGCAGCTTAGATTGCTGAGAGAGTCTGTGGTGGCCTCTAAAGAGTCTGCACGACGTTCGAGCATGGCAATCCTGTTGCTGAGCTCATCAAATTTCCGTTCCGTCTGCTGATCTCTATCCGCAACTTCATTCTCCAGCTCATTGAGGTCCGCTTCCAGATCTTCAACCATCGCTACGCGAGCAAATAGGTCATCATACTCGCTGTCGGTTAATTCTCGCATTGGTGGTTTTAAGTTCAGCGGTTTTTTATCGTTGCCGCCAAAATAGACTCTCAGTCCACCTGATGCCATTCCGATTTGATCATACGGAAGCCCTCTGTCTTGTAAATCGAGCCTGTTCGACGTCAGTTTTATCTCGTATTGTGAAAAAACCTCAAACTGGTTCGAGAGTCTGTAGGCAACTCCCAAACCACCAATCACACTGGCTTCACTTCGATTAACATCTCCGGCCGGGCCCTCGGCATCAAAAAAGTCTTGCTCAACGCCAAGCGTTATATACGGATCCAGGACCTCTGAAAGTTCACTTCTTCTGAACAAACGATTCAGATGAAACGAGTTCTTGATTGACACCGTGTGGATTGTGGTTTCAAAACCGTCTCCTTCCAGCGTGCTGTATTTGTATCCGCCCTCAATTGACCAAAAGGGATTCAATGCAAATCGCACGTCACCACCAAGACCCCAGGATGGATCCGATGGCACGTTGAACCGGCTGGCAAAAATCTGGTTGCCCTGATCTCTCTCCTGGAATATATACCCGGCATAGAGCGCTGCACTCCATCGATTATATGTAACCTCATCACTCGTCATAGACTGTCCCTGCACTTGCGACACAGAAAACAGACCTATCAGAACGCCACTAAGCAGTACAATTAATTTTTTCATAGCTAACTAATGTCATTATTTATTTTTCCTTCACTGAATAGGCCATCCGCTCTATTCCAATCGCCAATCGTTGCGTAAAAGTACTATTTGTTTATAATTATTCATATTTGGATGCTCTAATTTTGATTATCTAACTTTATGATCGTTTAACAAAAACACAAGCTTTTCTGTACTATCTTTTTCAACAAGAAACTCACGCTGTGCAATCGGGTTTTTTCTTATTGTTTTTACCGTTTCAGGCACAGTCCTTGAAAACGTATCAGGCTAACATCTTGAAGTTGCTCATTCATCAAAATCTACGACAAAGCAGCCGTGGATGTAGTGCTCGCCTTCCATCTTTCAGTGAGTAACCCATGTGTAAAACAAGTACCTGAACTCCATTGGTAAATCACAAAGAAAGCCTGCCTTTCTTATCCCATGGGAACTTTTTCAAGCCAACGGAGACTTTATCGATCTACATCAGAAAGTACCAATGGCCATTTTTCGGCTTCACCTTTCTATCCTATTACAAAGACATTTACTTTCCAACCCCAGACCCCCAAACCGTGCGTTTTTCGATCCTCTACATCCCTCTACTCCTCCTCATAACATCCTGCAATCTATCGCCGGGTGAAGACCAGGCCGGCCACGACAGAATGATCGCTGTCCTGGACAGTATCAACACGAATGCCAAACAAAATCCCCTGGAGTATTTTTATGCCAACGAGTACCGGCTCACGTTTCTTGATTCGTTAGTTCAAGCAAACCCGGGAAATGCACGATTGCAGTATAACTATGCACTGGAGCTTCAAAATTCGATGAAGCTTGAACAGTCTGTTCCTGTCCTCGAGCAGCTGAAAAGCCGAATGATCACCGCCTCATCCAGGCAGATGATTTATGATGCGCTCTCGGTCAGCTATCTGCGGCTCGCGGAAGTAAACAACTGTATCGAAAATTATACCCCGGTCAACTGCATCCTCCCGTTTGATGAAGAGGCGATTCACGCCAATAAAGCATTTGTTCAGTCATCGATAGAGAACCTTGAACTGCTGCTCGATAATTTCCGGGGCAATTACGCCCATATCTGGATGTACAACATTGCTCATATAGCAAATGGAAGCTATCCGGCAGAGGTTCGAAAAGAATTTCTTATTCCTGATCTTCAAAACGGCGAGGACCTTCCCGATGGGCTCCAGCCACCCCTGTTTACAGATAAAGGCAGAGATGGTGGTATCGGTGATAATCGAATATCCGGCAGTGTCTGTGTTGAAGATTTTAATGGCGACGGACATCTGGACATTTTTACGACATCCTACGGTTTTGGCGATCGTGTGATGCTTTACCTGTCGGATGGAACAGGTGAGTACACGGATGAAACGGAAGCTGCTAATCTGGATGACATGCCGGGTGGGCTCAACATTGAGTGCGCTGATATAAATAACAGCGGCTATACTGATGTGCTTGTTTTACGCGGAGCCTGGCTGGGCCAAAACGGGAAACATCCCAATTCACTTCTAAGAAATAACGGCGATGGCACGTTCACGGATATTACGATTGACTCAGGGCTTTTTGAAGCCTTCCCAACGCAGGTGGCCGCTTTTGCAGACCTGAATCACGACGGCTACCTTGATCTTTTCATCGGCAATGAATCTTCTTCAAGCTGGCAAAATGTATTTTCCGGCGGCGGTAGTGCATCGGGCACCTACCCCTCGGCAATCTTTATGAACAACGGGGACGACTCGTTTACCTCGTATCAATCGCTCCCGGGATTTGAATTAAATGACTTTGTGAAAGGTGCCGCCTGGGGAGATATCAATAACGATCACCTTCCGGATCTCTACGTCTCGGTGATGGGAGGTGAAAACAAACTCTTTGTACACCGGGGAATTGATGAAAATAATCTGCCCCGATTTGAAGAGATTGGCACACAGGCCGGCGTATCGTCTCCTCAATTCAGTTTTCCAACCTGGTTTTTCGATTACGACAACGACGGCCTTGACGATATTTTTGTTGCCACGTATGATGTCAGGGCTATTTCCAATGTGGCTCATGAGGTGGCCCGGGAAAAACTGGGACTATCTACCCAAACCGAGTACTCGCGTCTTTACAAAAACATGGGGAATGAATCATTTCGGGATGTTTCGAAAAAGGCCGGCCTGCAGACCGTAATGTTTGGAATGGGGGCTAATTTTGCTGATCTGAACAACAACGGATATCCCGATATATACATCGGAACCGGTGCACCAGACCTGAAAGCCATTATTCCCAACCGGCTCTTTCTCAATAATCAGGGGAAGAGCTTTCATGAGTCGACCGCCCGCAGTGGCGTGGGACACCTGCAAAAAGGTCACGGAGTATCCATGGCCGATTTTGATGGGAATGGTTTGATCGATATCTACATGGTCCTCGGTGGCGCCGTCGAGGGAGATTACTATCACAATGCACTATTCAAAAACCAGACAAACCCTACGGATTGGTTAGCCATTGAGCTCGAAGGAGTGTCGGCAAATAGTCAGGGAATAGGAGCAAAAGTTGTGGCAGTACTTCATAAAGATGGGGAGGAAGTTCATGACAGGCTTCACCGAACCGTCTCCACAGGCGGATCCTTTGGGAGTAATAACCCAAGAGTCCACTTTGGACTTGGAGGCTCACCGAACACAACCGTGCGGGAAATCCGCATCACATGGCCCGGCCAGGAGAGCGTACAGGTTGTTAAAAACCCGGAGATCAACCAGCTGTTAAAGATCCGTCAACATTCCGACTAAAATCTGCCGGCAGAACAGGTGGACAAAGCAACCGTTCCGATAAACTCAACCGGTCACTCTTTCGTAAATATCTCAATCACTCCGGCTGTCCCGCGGCTTCCATAGCGGCTGGAGGCCTGATTTCCCTTCAGCACGTTGATAATTTCAATATCATCCACATCCACACTCTGTTCTGCGGCAGCATAGATATGGCCGACTTGCGACCCGTTGATAACAAACAACGGAAAGTTGTTGCCTTCAAGTGAATTGATGCCGCGAATCCGTACGGTGGTTTCGCCGTTTCGTTCCATTACCAACACCCCGGAGACTTTCCTCAGATAATCCGAAAGAGTAAGCTGGCTGGTAAAAGGCTTTACCCGATCTCCAGATGACGCATCCCCCTGTGCATCATCCGCCGCGGGCTCTCCCGCATTCTGCAGAATCTCTCCCGGTGATTGCCGGGCGGTTTTATCCGTGGTGGCGCATGCACCGAGAAGGAAAAAAAGCGATATAATTGGTAAAATCAGGATTCGTAACCTCATAATTCTTCTCGTTTAGGTGCAGAAATTGGTTTAGTTCATCCATATATTTTACGAAAATTATATTTCAAAACTAAAAAATTACTAACGAACGACGGCTGCTGAGTGGTACTTACCATAGTTTGGTTTATTTTTGGGCTGGCATCCTTGATTTGGGGTGCCGAAATTCTTGTTCGTTCAGCCTCTAAGCTGGCGGTCTCCCTTGGGGTTTCAAAGCTTGTGATTGGTCTTACGGTTGTTGCGTTTGGCACGAGTGCCCCTGAGCTGGCTGTGGGGATTGAGGCTGGGATAAATAATCAGCCGGATATTCTCCTGGGAAATGTTGTGGGAAGCAATCTCACCAATACGCTGTTGATTCTTGGCCTATCCGCTCTGATTATTCCTTTAAACGTTCATAAAAACCTGATTCGTTTTGATCTTCCGGTGATGATTGCAGCCACCCTGCTGCTTATGATCCTGAGTTTCAATAACATTCTTACATTTTGGGAATGTATCCTCCTTGTAGTTTGCCTGTTTCTGTACCTCTATGCCTTGATACGATTCAGCGGTAAGGCCACACTGACCGAGCAGGAGCTGCTTGATGCAGGCTCGCCATGGCTAAACGGGCTCCTGGCGATTCTGGGATTGATTATGCTCATTGCCGGTGCCCGCTGGCTCGTGGAGTCTGCTACAATATTTGCTGAAATGGCCGGCGTAAGCGAGCTGGTTATAGGCTTAACCATCGTTGCGATTGGAACATCTCTGCCTGAAATTGTGACCTCCATACTGGCGGCCGTGCGGGGCGAAAAGGACCTGGCCGTTGGCAGCATTGTCGGCAGCAACATCTTAAATATCTTCTCCGTCATCGGGATATCCGGGCTCTTCATCGCGGGGATACCTGTTCAGGATTCTCTGATCTGTATCGACCTGGTGGTGCTCCTGGGAATCTCGGTTCTCTGTGCCCCGTTCTTTTTTAGCGGTAACATCATCAGCCGTCTCGAGGGCGGCGTCCTCTTTTCCGGCTATCTTCTCTACCTTTTTTATCTCTATCTTGACTCCATACAGAGCGACATGATGGTAATGTTCGCGAATATTGTGCTCTTTGGCCTGGTGCCGCTCGTTGTTCTGATAGCCTTGTTAGAACTGTTCCGTGAGCTGAAGAAGAGCGCCCCGTAACTCGCATGTTGGGCGGCACATCATCAGCGAATTCCCTCCCAAAATAACCCTGGGGTCGGGAATAATTTCTTCAGTCTACGGTCCATGTGAAAAAACGGGATTCTATTTTTCGATGAGCACCCATCCGTCTTCATTGACCATTTTCTTTGCGTATTTCCATTTCAGTTCTTTCGTTTCGCCACTTCCCATATTCTGGACCTTCACGTAGTCGTTGCGGCCCGGTTCGTCCTCCACGGTTACGGGTTGTCTCTTCTCGCCCGGCGCTGACGCTTTCTGCTGATTTCCATTCTGCTCTTGTCCTGCACCCCGGAATCCCATGTTGGTGGAATCCGCCTGCTGAGCCCGCGCTCTTTCGAGATCAATCCGGCTTCTCTTCTTCTCTGCCTGCTGCATCTGCTCGGCACGATCCTGCTGCATTTCAGGAATTGCCTTCCAGATAACCGAAATCGTGTCCTGGTTAATTTCGGAGATGAGGGTTTTGAACATTTCAAACGCCTCTTTTTTGTACTCCATAAGGGGATCTTTCTGCCCGTACGATCGCAGGCCGATGCCCTCTTTTACTGTATCGAGTTCACGCAGGTGTTCCATCCATTTATTATCAATGGTGCTCAAGATAGCCGTTCGCTCGAGGGACCGCGCCACTTCGCGCCCTTCATTTTTCGCGGCTTTTTCAACATCCACAATGACCCTCATCCTGCGTATTCCATCAGAAAATATGACCTGGATTTTTGAGGGCTTTTTCTCAGAATCAGATTCCTGTATCTGCTGAACAATACGATAAAGAGGTTCAGAAACCAGTTTCTCTTTTTTCCTGTATACGTCGTAGGCTCGCTCCAGGATCATATCGATCATACCATCTTCGCCCAACATCCCCCATTTGTCTCGGTCGAGCTCAAGATCAACCGCAAGATGCCGTAAAATATCATCCCTGAGCTGTTCGTAGTTGCCCTGCATGTAATGCTGTTCAACGACTTCCACAATCAAGTCTTCGATCATGTCAAAGATGTCGCTCTGCAGCTGATCGCCCAGCAACGCATGACGGCGGCGCGAGTAAACTACGTTTCGCTGATTGTTGAGCACATCGTCATATTCAAGCTGCTTCTTTCGAATACTAAAGTTATTCTGTTCCACTTTTTTCTGAGCCCGCTCCAGGGATTTTGAAATCCATGGATGCTGAATTACCTCACCCTCATCAAAATTGAGTTTGTCCATAATGTTGGCAATTCTGTCAGAGCCGCCAAACAGCTCCATCAGCTCATCCTCCAGGGAAACGTAAAACTGCGACTCGCCCGGATCCCCCTGCCGGCCCGCGCGACCGCGCAGCTGCAGGTCAATTCGCCGGGACTCGTGGCGCTCAGTTCCCAAAATGGCCAGTCCGCCCTTCTCCTTTACCTCCGGGGCAAGCTTGATATCCGTACCCCGGCCCGCCATGTTTGTAGCAACGGTTACGGCACCGGGCCGGCCGGCTTCAGCCACAATTTCACTCTCGCGTGCGTGCTGCTTTGCATTGAGCACGTTGTGCGGAATTTTTTTGCGCTTGAGCATGCGGCTTATCTTTTCAGATTCATCTACACTAACGGTACCGACTAGTACCGGCTGTCTATTTTTATGATACTCCGTAATTTTGTTTATGACGGCGTTAAACTTCTCACGCTTGGTTTTAAATATCAGGTCATCCTTGTCATCGCGAATGATGGGACGGTTTGTCGGGATCACAACCACATCAAGATCATATATCTCGTTGAACTCTCCCTCTTCGGTAGCCGCGGTACCGGTCATTCCCGCCAGCTTATGATACATCCTGAAAAAGTTCTGCAGTGTGATGGTGGCATAGGTTTGCGTAGCCGCCTCTACTTTTACATCCTCTTTTGCCTCGATGGCCTGGTGGAGTCCGTCGGAATAGCGCCTGCCGGATAAGACCCGTCCCGTATGTTCATCTACAATCTGAACTTTACCGTCCTGTACAATATATTCATCTTCCCGCTGAAAAAGAGTATACGCCTTCAGCAGTTGATTGATGGTGTGAATCCGTTCGCTGCGCTCGGCAAAAACCCTGTGTAGTTCATTAAATTTTTTCTCGCGTTCCTGCTGAACTTCCTGTTTTGCCTCCTCAATTTTTTTCTCTTTATACTCATCGCTGAAATCATCTTTTGCTTCAATCTCCTCGACACGCTCTCGCTCCAGCTCCTTTATCTCTTCCTCAAGTTCGGATGTTTCAAGGCCCAGGTCGGGTATAATAAAAAACTCTTTTTCTTCATCTCCTTTTGTTAGAAATTCCCTTCCCTTTTCCGTCATTTCGATCGACTTCATCTTCATGTCTACTGCGTAGAAGAGATACTCATCCACAAACGGCATATTTTTGGCGTTATCGGCGAGGTAAAGCTTTTCCGTATTTTGCATCAGCTTCTGCAATTTCGGCTCTTGCATCAGCTTTTTAAACCGAGAGTTTTTGGGGAATCCGCGGTAGGCTCTGAAAAGGGCCAGACCGGCTTCATCAAAATTTTCTTTTTCGTAGTGAGATTCCGCCTCTTTTACAAGCTGGGCCACCAGGGATTTTTGAGCATTGACCAGCGACTCCACCCTTGGTTTCATCTCTTTAAATTTCTGCTGGTCATTTCCCTGCGGAACCGGCCCTGAAATTATAAGTGGCGTCCGGGCTTCGTCAATCAAAATTGAGTCTACCTCATCAATAATGGCGTAGTGATATCCTCGCTGCACCAGCTGTTCCTCTTCGGCCACCATGTTGTCGCGCAGGTAATCAAATCCAAATTCGTTATTTGTTCCGTAGGTAATATCTGCGCGATACGCTTTTCTGCGGGGTTCGCTGTTGGGATCGTAGTGATCTACGCAATCCACCGTAAGGCCGTGAAAGTTAAAAATCGGCTCATTCCACTCGGCATCCCTCTTCGCAAGGTAGGTGTTAACCGTTACAATATGGACACCGCGTCCGGCAAGGGCGTTCAGGTAGGCGGGAAAAATAGCTGCCAGTGTTTTACCTTCTCCCGTCTTCATCTCGGCGATAGCTCCCTGGTGCATCGCAATTGCACCGACGAGCTGGACATCGTACGGAATCATGTCCCACTCGATCTCTGTGCCGGCCACGCTCCAGGATTTGCCGACAAACCGGCGGCAAGTATCTTTTAGTACAGCGTACGCCTCCGGCATGATGTCGTCCAGAACCTCCTCCAGGATATCAAGCCACTCCTGCTTCAGCTCCTTCATCCGGTCGGCCAGTTCCCGCCGCTCGTCGAACGTGATCGACTCATCGTTGGAATCCATTTTTTCTTTAACCTCGGCAATCTGCTCATCAACTGAAGCCGTTTCATCCGCTATTTTTTGCCGGAATGATTCCGTTTTTTGTTTAAGCTCTTCGTCGCTGAGGGCTTTTATTTCGTCTTCAAAACTCTTGATTTCGTCAACAATCGGCCAGATTTTCTTCAAGTCGCGCTCACTCTTGGTGCCAAAGATGGACGTAAGAAACTTCGATATTTGATCTAACATGGAGGGTATTACTGCTAATTATAATTAATTTATTAATGTAAGGCTTCAAAAGTGCCTGTTCAACAGAGCACACAATTCTTTTCTGTAGTCTACCCTGTATTCTGCAATAATTGTTCCGTTATTGCAGATTCTGACAGACTAAACGTCTGAAAGTGAAATTCATTGGATCACAGCCGTCCAAAATCGATGCCTCAATTATTCTCGCAGAGTTCTGCAGATGACTTCACTGATTTTCGCTGAGGATATTCTGCCCAAATCGATCACGTCTCAGTGCAACTCCGCGACAAACTCAGCGATAATCTGCAAGAATGGATAAGAATGGCTTGTAACCGCATGTTCTTCTCGTTGAAGTTCAAACGCTTTGTACAGATACGCCATCGGATGTGGAAGCCGTGATTTGTTGCAATTATCGGTTAGATTTTAAGTCAAATCTTCGTATTTTTCTGTTCTGTCAAAAAAACCAGACTTTTGAAAATAACTCCAGGTTATGAAACGCACGTATCAACCAAGTAAACGAAAGAGATCAAACAAACATGGATTTCGCAAGCGTATGAAGTCCAAAAACGGAAGAAATGTCCTTAAACGACGCCGAGCTAAAGGCCGTCATAAATTAACCGTAAGTGATTCAGGCAAAGGCGCAAAATAGATCCGGAAACGACCATCCGCCGGATCGGTCCCTGCCCCGCTCTAAAATTTTGCGGGGGAAACTCAATTATAAACGCCTTTTTGAGCGTTCTGCCACTATAAAAAAGTCGTTTCTGCTCTGTCGGTACCGGGTCTATACCTCTCCGAATGTGCCAACACTCTTCGGATTTATCGCCCCAAAAAAGGTTTTTCGGCGAGCGGTTGACCGCAACCGGGCAAAGCGACTCCTGAGGGAGGCATTTAGGATCCATCAACACCTGTTGCCAGAATCGCTGCAGAGCAACGATACCGGACTTCATGCCGCCTTCATTATCACAAGCAAACCTATTTCTTTTGCAGATGTTGAGGAGCATATGATCTCCCTGTTAAATCTATTATCGCACAGGCTGGCAGCTGAACGCACTTCCAAACAAGCAAAAACCCAACAAACCAGAGATTAGATTTTGGACAGGAATACCGTTACCGGGCTCGTATTAATATTTATCATTACCATTGCATGGGCCATGTACACCATGCCGAGCGAAGAGGATCTTGAACGGCAGCGTGCAGAGCAGGCTCTTCAAGATAGCATTGCGGCAGCACAGGCTGATGAAAACAGAAGCATCTCCGAAAACGACCCTCAGTCAGAGGATCCCGGCAACCGCGACCTCCCGCCACCCCTTCCCGATGATAATGAGGAGCAACCGCGCACTGCATTAGGAGTTTTTGGTGAAGCCGGAATATCGGACACGGTCCGAACTATTGTCCGCACACCACAGTATGAAGTAGAACTCACAAACATCGGGGCGGGACCCGCAAAATTTACGCTCTACGATCATCAGACCTGGGATCAGCAGAACATGCAAATCATCCGGGACACAACACGTTCTGCTTACTCCCTGGGATTCCTTTCTGAGCAAAATTATAACATCGAGACAAGAAACCTCCGGTTTGAACCTCTATTTGACAGTGATGGAGTTACTCTTGAAGAAGGGGAGTCCGAGCAGTTCAGCTACCAGCTTCAGCTCGATGAAGACTCACGCATTGTCTATACCTACACCTTTTACGCCGACACCTACCAGTACGATCTCGATATCCGCTTCGACAACATGATGGAGTATATCAGCGACAGTAACGTTGACCTTCTCTGGGCTTCGGCACTAAATTTGTCAGAGCGCGACCGGGAACAAGATGTCCTGAACGCCGCCGCCTATGTCTACGCAGGAGGCGAACTGGAAAAATTTCAGCGCACTGAAACGGGTACGGATGAACAAATTATTAACGGCACGATTGACTGGGTATCTACGCGCACGCGGTTTTTTGGTCAGTATATTAAACCCACCGCAAACTCGAACGCCGCCATCATCCGAAGTGAAGTCCTGGGAGCACCGGAAGATCCCGATGTCATTCACCTCTATCAGTCAGGAATTACGTCGAACATTTCCACAGACAACGTTTTGAGTTACGAGTTTTTTGTAGGCCCGCTCCGCTATTATGATCTCAGGGAGTTTGATGAGCATGCCTACGACGTCGTTGAAATTGGTTACGCACTCATTCGCTGGTTCGCAGACCCAATTGTACGTTATCTTGTCATTCCATTTTTCGGTATCGGCAGCACGATTATCAACAACTATGGCCTTCTTATTATCCTGTTTGGGTTTATCGTAAAACTTATTCTCTTTCCGCTGACCCAAAAAAGCTTCAAAAGCATGGCCGCAATGAAAGAGCTGCAGCCACAAATGCAGGAGATCAAGGAGAAATATAGTGATGATCCACAAAAACAGCAGAAAGAGACCATTGCTCTTTATAAAAAGGCCGGTGTAAATCCCCTCGGCGGCTGCTTACCGATGCTTCTTCAGTTCCCGATTTTAATTACACTCTTTTTCTTTTTCCAGAACTCAATGATCATTCGCCAGCAGCCGTTCTTGTGGGCCAGTGATCTTTCGGCTCCCGACTACATTATCAATTTGCCGTTCAGTATCCCCTTCCTGGGCGACCAGATTGCAGGATTTGTTCTGCTGATGACGGCCGCTATGTTTGTACAAACCAAGGTATCCGGTGGAATGGGCGGCATGGGCGGGGGAGCTCCCTCATCCGGCGGACCAAATATGAAAGCATTTACCTATGTTCTGCCTTTCATCCTGCTGTTTGTCTTTAACAATTTTGCTGCAGGCCTGAGTCTTTACTACCTGGTGTATAACGTTCTCTCTGTTGCTCAGCAGGCGATCATCAAAAAGCAGGTGGACGCTCCGGATGAGGCGGCCGGTAAGAGCAAAAAATCGGTGAAGGGAAAAAAGAAACGTAAATAAAAGCGGTATCCGTTTTTAATAAACTGGGCACGGCCGTTTGCTCCTTTTACTCTTTGTTACAGAATGAAGACTCCGGATGAATACAAAGGGATGACATCATCGATGAAAAACCATTTCCCGCTATTTCGCTTTCTGGACGGTAAAAAGTGGCTCTACAATCCTATATTGAAAAAACGATTTTCCAACCGTCCGGAAGAGCGCGTCAGGTTACGATATGTCGAATTTCTGCTGCTGGAGTCTGCTTTTAGCAAAAACAGGATCGGCTTCGAGGCACCCGTACGCCCCACCGGCGCTGCCCATTCTCTTCGCGCCGACCTGGTTCTCTATTCAGACAGAATGGAACCGTATATCCTGATTGAGTGCAAATCGGAGGATGTGAAGCTAACGGAACAGACGGCCGAGCAGATTGCGCGATACAACCGTGAACTCGACGCCTCTTACCTGATGATTACCAACGGCCGACAGGAACTTTGGTATGAGCTGACGGACGGCACCCCCCGGGCAACCGTCAATCCAATTCCGACAGTAAAAAAAATGGCCGATCCCGCAACGGACCCGTCGTATTGGACCAACCGCGGATTTATAAGCTCCTCTTCTGATATTGCAATCGGGAAATTGGCGTCAGGGATGCTTCACAAGATTTTTTCCACTGCAGATCCAGCATCCTTACAATATCTCAATCTGCCGTCAGACATTGTCCCGTTTCTTCCCGGCCACTACTACCGGGTCCTGCCCGCAAAGAACAATTTTTCAGTAGCCCTCACGATCTTAAATGGCGGAACCGGTGCAACGCTTTTAACAGCGGCGGTAAACCGGGGAAATGAAAACCTCGGTCTTCTATGGATAGAGCTGGACCAAATCCTGGGGCCGGGTATTCATCAGGTGTCACTCATCTCCAAAAACGGACATGAAACGAAGACTCTTCCACCCCATTTTCGTGCCGCCCTCGTGGACCAAAATCGTGATTTTATAAAACATATTACCGGTCAGATTCTTAACTTTTTTTGATTGAACCCGGTCATCCGCTAACTTCCCAACGTACGAAACACTTAATCAAAAAGGTTGCCATGCCATCTAAACTTCACCGAAAAAAATTACTTTCACTATTTGAAGAGAACCAGGAAGGAGCCATATACATCAAAGGTGCGGAGCTGATGTACCGCTACCAGACCGATTACGAGTTCCCTTTTCGACAGGAAAGTAACTTCTGGTATCTGACAGGGGTTGACGAGCCAGACTACCACATGGTATTAGACCTTAGCACACAGACCTACCATCTGTTTGCGCCAAAAAGAGATGCCCATTTTGCGGTGTGGCACGGCTTCGTGAAATCAAAAGACGACATTCAGACGCTTTACGAACCAGGCGAACTTCACTACGATAATGAGCTCCTGTCCGTTCTTAAAGAGCTTGACCCTGCCATGATCTACTGCCTGAACGAGGAACAGGCCGAATTTCTTGAAGACCTGGATCGCAGCTTTCAAGTGGATACTGAATCTCTTGTAGACGCCATCACCTATTGTCGCTCAATCAAAACCGAAGATGAGCTTGATATGATGCGGGAAGCGGCATCCGTGAATAACATAGCCCATCGAAAAACGATGGAAGCCATCAAGCCCGGTATGTACGAGTACGAAATGAAGGCGCTATTTGACTATCATCAGCAAAAACGGGGGCTGCTATTCGACGCTTACAATGGCATTCACGCTGCGGGCAGAAACAGCGCCATCCTGCACTACACCGAAAGCAAAAGCCGGCTTGAAAGCGGCGATCTCTACCTGATTGACGCAGGGTACGAATACGAAGGCTACGCTTCCGATGTGACCCGAACCTACCCCTGCAGCGGAAAGTACACCGGCGACCAGGCAAAGGTATACCAGATCGTACTGAATGCGCTGAATGAGGTCATAGAGTCAGTAAAACCCGGGGTCAAAATGGAAGACCTGCATATGATGGCAGCAGAAATTATTACTCGCGGACTAAAAGATATGAAGCTTTTAAAAGGGAGTGTAGAAGAGTTGATGGAAAACGACATTTTTGCACTCTTTTTTCCACATGGGCTGGGCCATTTTCTCGGGCTCGACACGCACGATGTCGGCGGATACCCCAAAGGAGTTGAGCGTATCGACCGGCCAGGCATACGCTTTTTGCGTGCACGCCGCGAACTTCAGCCCGGCATGGTGATTACCGTTGAACCCGGGTTATATTTCATACCTGCTCTGCTGAAACCAGCCCTGGAAGACAAAGAAAAATCAAAATTCTTAAACAGCACAAAACTTGAATCCTTTTTTGATTTCGGTGGTGTAAGAATAGAAGACAATCTCATTATTACCGAAAATGGACATGAAAATATGACCAACGTACCCAAAGAAATTAAAGAGATTGAGAAGCTGATCCAGGGCTAAGCCTTCTGCGGAGCGTCCCCGCCTGCGGGCTATTAACTAAATCCAATGTGTATGTATCAACAATTCCAGGTAAACATCCAGTACAAATCGAAGGAACGACGCGTTATAAATGCGCTTATGGCGCTTGCAACAGGAGTGTTAACGCTTGTATATCCCAATTTACTGTACCTGATTGCCGGCGGGTATCTTGTTGCCCTCGGACTGCTTTTTATCTACTCGAGGGTCCCCGCGTTTATTGCAGCCTTCCCAATGCTTGCCGGTATCCTGATTTTCATCTTTCCGGAGCTGATTCCCGTCACGTTTGCCGTATTTCTCGGGCTTTTCGGCCTGCTTCTGTTGGTAAGTTTTGGATTTGCATTCATGGGAGTTTTAACCCTAATTATTGCAGCACTCATCATCGCAAACCCCGACTCCGTAGCCTACCTCGTTGCAGCGTTTCTGTTGCTTTATGGGATATCTAATCTGATCCGCCTCTTTCAAGGTGGAAAGGGCGATACCGGTCAGCCGCCTCCGGATTCAGATTCATCCAAGCCGCGCGACCGAAGCGAAATTGTGATTGAGTAAAACCCGCGGGGCTAATGTCTATACTCCTCATTACTCCTCATTTCAGCTCATTGAGCATGTCGCGGGCTTTTTTTAGCCGTTCGGGATCATCCTTCATTTTGGGTTCCATCTCAACAAGTTCCGAAAGAACCTCTTCAGCGTTCTCATCCTTGCCGATTTCAAGGTAGTGCCTTGCAAGATCCAGCCGGAAGAGAATGTTCTGCTTATCCAATCGGGCCGCCTTTTTAAGAAACTCCTCTGCTTTTTCGTTACTCGCATCCGGAATTCCCTTTGATATAAACCGCGCAGCAGCCTTTTCGGCACCACTCACATTTGCCACATCCGAATGCCATACACCATACAGGTGCCAAACCGGTGCATAGTCCGGAATACGATCCGCAGCTTTTGTTATACTTTCCTTTATTTCGTGCGACGCATTAATCCGGTCCCGGGTTCCCATAATCTCTGTCATCCGGCCTTTTGCCACGGCATACGCATAATGAGAGTGGCCTTTCTCAGGATAAAGCTCAACTACCTTTTCAGCAATCTCCATTGATCTCCTGTACTTCTCTTCCTTTTCTTCCCCCTCGTCAAGCCTGTGTCCGGCGTTGGCATATAAAAGGGCCGTATTCCAGAGTGCCTCATAATTCTCCGGGTCTTCGTCCAGGATAGATTCATAGATCTCGAGTGCTTCCGTCTCACGGCCCGTTTCAAATTTTTCTTTAGCCACTGTCAGCCGGGACTCGATGTGTTGTTGTTCCGGGGATTGAGAACGGACCGGCAATGCCAGTGCAACAGACAAAAACAAAATGGACACAGATAAAAAATGATGCAATTTCATAACAAAATCGCTTTGTTCAAAAGGCAGCAGTTTGAACTGCTAAGTCTCTGCTAATATTGTCAAATCTCATATAACATAACATCTATTTTACGGCCGGTGTTCAGCACAACTGCGAACATCTAATTTGCGTATGACCGGCCATTTTTCTTATTTCATACTGGCCAAAACCGGATCTACCAAGGAGATGGCCGAACTGCTCAACATACAATCAAACCACCGTTTGCCTCGTGTCTTCAAGTATTATCGCCGCATTCAGCCTGTTTCTCTTTTTTCTTGGCTATCGCTATTACTCCAGGTTTCTGGCGGAAAAAATCTACCGGCTCAACCCGGATTACATGACACCTGCCCATCAATTCAGTGACGGTGTTGATTACGTACCGACCAACAAATTTGTGTTGTTGGGTCACCATTTCACATCCATCGCAGGTGCAGCGCCTATCGTGGGGCCTGCTATTGCGGTTTACTGGGGATGGCTTCCGGCCATGCTTTGGGTTGTGTTGGGTACTCTCTTTGCAGCCGGTGTCCACGATTTTGGCACGATGGTACTTTCGATTAGAAACCGGGGGCAATCCATCGGCACCCTGGCAGATAAGCTGATAGGACATCGTGCCAAACTCCTCTTCCTGTTTATCATTCTGATTTTAGTTCTGATGATCAATGCCGTGTTTGCATGGGTCATTTCAAGCCTGTTTATCACGTTTCCCGCCAGTGTGCTCTCCATCTTTATCCAGATTCCACTTGCCATCTGGATCGGTTTCAGGACCTATAAGAAAACCGGCACCATGATTTTTCCAGCCATTTTTGTGCTGATTTTTATGTATGCCACCGCCATTATTGCCAGTTATGTACCGCTTCTGCAGATTGATTTGGTGACCTACTTTGGTGGAGAAGGTGCCGTAACAATTGCCGGCTTTTCGGCAACAGAGCTATCGTTTCTCGTGTGGATCTGCATCTTAATGATCTATGTCTACATCGCATCAACGCTTCCGGTCTGGATGCTGCTGCAGCCACGCGACCTGATCAATGCGTACCAGCTTATCGCGGGATTGGCCATTCTCTACCTGGCGTTGTTTATTACGAGCCCTGAGATCACGGCGCCGGCGACCAACCCCGAAAGTAGTGATGTGAGCTGGTTCCCGCTTCTTTTCATCACGATTGCCTGCGGTGCGGTTTCCGGGTTCCACGGACTGGTATCCTCCGGCACCACCGCCAAGCAAGTGGACAATGAAACCGATGCCCGTTTTGTGGGCTACCTCGGGGCGATCGGTGAGGGCGCCCTTGCGTTGATTACCATTGTGGCTATCGTCACTTATTTTAACACAACCGGCGAATTTCTTGAAAACTACCACTCGTTCGAAGCTGCCGGTGCAAACGGGCTTGCCATTTTTGTTGAGGGGGCCGCCTACCTTGCCACCGGTTTGATGATTCCACTGCACGCCGCTGAAACCATTGTGGCCGTCATTGTAATCAGCTTTGCCGCAACCACGCTCGACACCTCCGTCCGCCTGATGCGCTACATTATTAACGAGCTGGGAGAAGAGTACGCCATACAGCCATTGACGAAGATGCACCCCTCAACCCTTATTGCCGTCGGTGCAACTGCCACCCTCGTGCTTCTGCCGGAAGGCCCGCGGGGGCTTGGATCCGGCGGATACCTGCTGTGGCCTCTTTTTGGCACCTCTAACCAGCTACTGGCCGGTATCAGCCTGCTGTTAATCACCATTTGGTTAAAACGAAAAGGGAGGAGCATCATCTACACGGTGTTGCCCATGCTTTTTCTGCTGTTCATGACCCTTTGGGCAATGACCGAGCAGGTGGTTTTCCAATGGTCCGGCTATGGCGAGGCGGAGGCAAATATGCTGCTTTTTTTCTTTGGATCGGTTATCCTTGGGTTTAGCATCTGGATTTTCCTGGAGGCGATCTTGCTTTTAAAAAGCGAGAAACAAAGAGATCAGGATTGAAAACGGAATACTGACGGGGTGTGCAGCAGAAATTCCAGATCTTTTTTCTAATTCCGTTGATGGTCAGATTTAGCTAAATAATTTTTTGTAATTGCATTTGAATCGCTGTCTCTTTCACCGCAATTGGAAAAAACCGAACCCACGCGTCCCAATCCTGCTCCCTCACTCTTTCACCGCAAACTGTACCAGCGTATCCAGATCTATCACCTCAAGGGTTTTTTCGTGCGTCGCCTCCAGTTTAACGTTGGGTGCTTTGCCGGCACGGAACGCCTCCAGCCAGCGAGGTGCGCAGAGACACCACCGGTCGCCGGGCTTCAGTCCCGGGAAGTTCCACTGCGGCCGCGGCGTAGACAAATCGTTGCCTTTCGACTTCGAGAATTGCAGAAACTCTTCCGTCATAACGGCACAAACCGTATGCACACCGTGATCCTGCGGGCCGGTATTGCAGCAACCGTCCCTGTAAAACCCAGTCATCGGTGATCTGCTGCAGGTGAGTAGCCTGTTGCCAAACACATTTTTTTCTTTTTCCATATTGATCGTCACTGTTCTTGCATTTCACGTCGTAAAGTTGTTCCTCACATTGATGTAATCAATTTAGCTTAAAATGCGTTGCATAGACAACCTGAGAGTCGCGAACGCTGCGTAAGCAGCAGGGTGTTATGGTATGTTTGTGGCAATAACAAATACATCATCACGCCAAGAATTCGTATATTATCCTGTTTGCTGAAATTTTTAGATTTACCACCCCATGAGCAACCCCAAAACCGAAGCTGCCTCCCCCTCCAGCAATGGAACACCGGCACACAGCCGTCCCATTGTCGTAAAAGGTGCCCGCGTTCATAACCTGAAAAATGTGGATGTTGAGATACCCCGCAATAAACTCTCGGTAATCACCGGTGTGTCCGGTTCAGGAAAATCAAGCCTGGCATTTGATACGATTTATGCGGAGGGTCAGCGGCGGTACGTGGAGAGCCTCTCCAGCTACGCACGCCAGTTCCTGGAACGGATGGACAAGCCCGATGTGGATTTTATGCAGGGGATATCGCCGGCGATGGCTATCCAGCAGAAAACCACATCGTCTAATCCCCGGTCCACCGTCGGCACAACAACCGAAATCTATGATTACGTCCGTTTACTGTTTGCACGAATTGGGAAGACAATTTCACCAAAATCGGGCAAACAAGTTCAAAAGGATTCTACGCGAACCATCATCTCGGAACTTTTTGAGCGGTTTGATGACGGGACCAAATTTTATGTTCTGTTTCCTATCAATCTGCGGGAAGGGCGCAAAATGAAAGAGCAGCTTGCTGTCCTGAAGGAGAAAGGATTGACACGTCTGCTGAATGTCGGTGACGAATCCATGTCTGACCTGACCCGTGATGAAGTTGACCCCGGCACTATCAATCCTAAAACTCACCGGGTGCTGATCGACCGGCTCGTACTTAAACAGGATGATGACACCCGCAGCCGCATTGCCGATTCACTTGAAACGGCCTTTCGGGAGGGCAGCGGCCGATGCTCTGTGCTCATTCAAAACGGAGATGAGCTGCCGTTTAGTGAGCGGTTTGAACGCGATGGCATGGAGTTCCTGGAACCATCCCCCCAGATGTTCTCTTTCAACAATCCCTTTGGGGCGTGCGATGCCTGCGAAGGATTCGGCAAAGTGGCCGGAATCGATGAAGATCTCGTCATCCCCGACCATGATAAAACCATCCGCAATGGAGCCATTGCTCCTTTTGATTCGCCAAAGTTTAATAAAAATCTGAAGGATTTTATCAAAGTGGCAGCTAAATATAAGCTGCCGATTGATGTTCCGTATAAAGACCTGGATAAGGAGACGAAAAAGATTATCTGGAACGGGAAAGATCAATATGTGGGTATTCACGGGTTTTTCAAAAAAATCAAAAGCCAGTTTTATAAAGTTCACATGCGCGTATTTTATTCGCGCTATCGCGGCTACAGCCGCTGCCCGGAGTGCGAAGGATACCGTGTGCGAAAAGATGCTCTGTATGTGAAAGTGAACGGACTCCACATCGGGGAAGTGACGGAGATGACAATCGGCCATGCCCGTAAATTTTTCGAGGAACTGGAGATTACGGATTTTGAAAAAGAAGTGGCGGGTCAGATTTTGTACGAGATACGCAAACGCTTAAAATATCTTGATGAAGTAGGACTCGACTACCTCACGCTCGACAGGCTAACCAATACGCTCAGCGGCGGGGAGTCGCAGCGGATCAGCCTGGCCAACTCGCTGGGGAGCTCGCTGATTGGCAGCCTCTACGTGCTTGATGAACCAACGATCGGTCTGCATCCGAGGGATAACAACCGCCTGATCAATATCCTGAAATCGCTGCGGGATATCGGCAATACCGTACTTGTGGTGGAGCACGATCCGGAGATGATGAAATCGGCCGATAATATCATTGATATCGGACCTTTTGCCGGTTCGCATGGCGGAGAAATCGTATTCAGCGGGTCTTATGATGCGTTGTTAGAGGCAAAAACACTGACTGGTAAATACCTGAGTGGCAAAATGGATATTCCGATTCCGGAAAAGCGCCGGAAAGGGAATGGAAAATCCATTGAGATCAAAGGGGCCTCTGAACATAATTTGAAAAGTATTGATGTGGAATTTCCGCTTGGTAAGCTAGTTTGTGTAACCGGTGTTTCGGGATCAGGCAAATCAACGCTGGTGCACGATACGCTTTATGCGCATATTCAAAATCAGCTCGGCACGTGGAAAGAGAAAATCGGGCGGAATCGCGGTGTGGACGGTGTTCGTCATGTTGAAGCGGTGGAGATGGTTGATCAAAGCCCGATCGGAAGATCGACCCGGTCTAATCCCGCCACCTACACCAAAGCGTTTGACGGCATCCGGGATCTTTTTTCGAACACCCGCCAGTCTAAAATCATGGGCTATACTCCCGGCCATTTTTCATTCAACGTACCGGGCGGGCGATGTGAGAGCTGCCAGGGTGAAGGCGTTCAGAAAATCGAGATGCAGTTTATGGCCGATATCGAACTGGTGTGCGAAGAGTGCAACGGCACACGATTCCGGAAAGATATTCTTCAGGTTACCTATCGCGGACACAACATACACGATGTACTGGAGATGAGCGTGAGCGATGCACTCGAATTTTTTGTGGATGAAACGTCGATCACCAATAAACTGCAGCCGCTTGAAGATGTGGGGCTGGGTTACCTGAAACTGGGCCAGAGCGCTACCACGCTATCCGGCGGAGAGGCTCAGCGTGTAAAACTGGCAAAATTCCTTTCTAAAACCAATACCAATCAGACGCTCTACTTTTTTGATGAGCCAACTACGGGGCTCCATTTCGAGGACATCTCCAAACTGCTGAAATCGTTCAACGAGCTGGTGAACCAGGGGCATTCGGTGATTATCATCGAGCACAACCTGGACGTCATCAAAGCAGCCGACTGGCTGATCGACATTGGTCCCGAGGGTGGGTTTGGCGGCGGACAAATAGTAGGCACCGGAACGCCGGAGGAGATCGCCAACATCGAAGAAAGCCACACCGGGCGGTTTTTAAAGGAGATATTATAATAACCCCCCGGACGACTCAAAATCTTTTCTTTTAAAGCAGAAAGATCGCTCACTGCGTTAGCTATCAGGTATACACCCCTTTTTTATAATAGTAGGTTTGGCACAGTGCCACAACAGCGATTAGAGCTAATCCGCATATCATGTAGTGTTAAAGTATTAGACAGCACAAGTCGATAACTACCTTTACCTTACTCAACCTATGATTGGTGTCTCAGGCTTATATATTTGCCCATGATCTCCCGACTTCTCTATCTCAACTGGAAACTTTTCCTTGCACGGCTTTCACGTCTGCAGGCGGCGCTGTTGATAGGCTATACGCTGTTCCTGGTCGGAATGTTTATCAATATCATGGGTACGGCGGTTGTCATCATCTTTCTTGACTCCACAACCACCCGGTTTGAGATGAATTTACCCTGGCTCACACCGGAAATGCACCAGCTGCTTCTGCTCACATTTGCCAATGTCTTCTGGTTCATACATTTCTCTTTCACGAATACACGCCTCCTCAATGTTGATGAAAACCGTAAATTGCTGGCGTTTGCATACCCGGCTCACCAACTGGCACGCCACCTCAATATATTGAGCCTGTTTCACCCGGTGAACATGATCTACAATTTAACCTGGCTTGTTTTTTTAGGATTGCAAATCAACTCAGGTATACATATCCCGGTCCTGATTGCTGCCTTAATTTTAAACTACGGGGTGATTTACTCTATAAAACAGCGATTTTTACAATTAGTAGAGCGGCGGTTTCGCTGTTTCTGTTATTTCCAGAGATCCGGAAGCCGTTTTGGGACCGCTCGCCATCCAGCTTTCGCAAATTATGTCGGTGCTTTTCTGGCTGCCCGGCGGCTGGCTCTACCTCTCGGCCAACGGCACACTAACAGCGGCAACGGCATCAGGTTTACTTTTCGTTATGCTTCCACTGACGTGGTTTATTTTTATTGACCATTACAGGCAAACCAAAGCCGGCCTTCAGAGTCCCGGAACTCAAAAGGTTAATGACAAAATCAGTGTTCTGTGGGCTTTTTTAAAACAGACCATGGGACCCAATGCGGGCAAATATCTCTACTATGTAACTATTCACCCGTATAATAAACTTCAGTTAGTAGCGGTGTTAATTATACCGGCAGTTTATATTCCGTTACTCCTGTTTATGGATTTTGGCCCGTTGTCTAACGTGCTTGTACTCACCATGTTTGCTGCCGTGCCTGTGGCACTGTTGGCTATGGGAATGGCAAATATGTTTGGTTATGAACATCGCGAAATGCTGCTCCATTTACAGTTTCCGGTTACTCTTAAAAGACA